>DATDNS010000403.1:0-2270 GCA_036518155.1 Bacteroidota bacterium | reverse complement strand
TTGCCTGCAATACACCGATTGCTTCAAGAAGTTTCAGCATTCCTCCAAGACGTATACTGAAGCCGCTGGTATGGATGAAACCATATCCCGGTTCATCAAAGGACCCTCTTCGATATGTGAACAATTCCAGAAGGTCCGCCTGAAATCCCTTCCGTGCATCCACATCGTGTGTGCCTCTTCCGCCGAAGACATTCTTGATAACGTCAATATGGCCGAATCCTCCGAGGTAACCTGATCCTGGGTAGTAATCCTGTGTAACGAGAAGGTTGTTCGCCTGGCGTGCAATGCACACGGAAACAAGTTTCCAGTCATTTCCGAAATGATGCGTAACAACGCTTGCTTCCAGTGCCAGACCGACATACGCGGAACGGGGAAGCGGATCGGCCTGGGCAGGGTCAATATAGCTGATCGCGTTGCCCACATTACTGCGTCCAAGCCCGATGCTCAAATCAAGGTTCGGCTCGACATCCGGAATGAGTGTTTTTGCTCCCGGGATCAGACTCCCAAACGGGATGGTTGCCAAAGCGCCATAATCGTATGCGGTGCCGTTGGCTGTTCCCATGGTATCATTCATGAGTGTTCCAAAAACAAGCGAGGCTGACCGTATTTTCTTCATGGTCACACCAATCCCGAATCTGATCCCATAATCGAAACCGACACCCAACGTGTAACCGGTTGAGCGGTCAACAGGATGATATGTTCCCACAGCTGTCGGATCGAATATTGTCCGGTAAAAAGTCCCCAAGTCGAATTCGACGAAAGAATAGCCGAGACCGACGGAGAGTGGAAATGGTACGCCGAGATAATCGTCGATCCTCAAACCGGCGGAGATGACGTCAGCACGATAAGTCAGATCGCTGATGCCAAACGAAGGAATCCACTGAGTTTTTGGAGCAAACAGGCCAGCACCGAAATTCTGTGAAAGCGACTGTAAACCGAGTTGCGCAGGATTCAAGGTCATGGCAAACGGGTCACACGTTGTACGGCACGACGAGATTCCTCCCATACCGTTCGCTTCCGGCGAAGGGACAAAACCAAGAAATGGAACGGCGGTTGTCACGACCTGTGCGCGACCTGGCTCAAGACACAGCAGCAAGGCGATGCAAAGAATTGTCGTTTTCATAAGTTAACTCCTTCTGCGGGATGGACGACGTGTAGTCTGAACAATATTACGACTTTTCGATTCTGATCCGTTTTGCCTGCCACGACGCCGATTCTTCCCACGATTCCCGAGACAGAACAATGTGATGCTGCACGATTTTCAGGATCGTCATTTGGGCATCTGAAAGTACCTTCTTTGTCGAGAAGTTTTTCGAATCGACAGCATAGTCAGCTGCCACCAGTTTCTTATGAAATGTGCCGTATTTGGTCTTCGCGCGATCCAACGATGCGCGCCAACGGGACTGGATCACTTCGAGGCGTTTGTCGGCGAGGGCGATATGCTTGACCGCCGATTTCAGCTTCACTTGTTTTACTTTTGCCGGATCCGGCGCACTCATTTCGCCCGAGCTGATCTGGGGAAGTTTCGCGATTTCAGCGGTTTCCCACGTTTCGATTGCGGCGTGTGACTTCATGTATTCTTCGACCAGTTTCAATTCCTCCTGCTGTTCGGCAGCCGAACGCTGGAATTCATTTTGCGTGTCATTGTAGATCAGCTGCCACTCGTCCAACGCGGCACGGATGAGCGGTGGGTCCATCGCTTGTGCGGTGCCAGGCGTCGGCATCGACTTCATCATTTCGGCGGCCATCTGCATCCGCTCTTCCTTGGTCATCTTCTTCATCTTCTTTCTCATTTCCGGGTCGTTCATCTTGTTCGCATTCTCCTGGGACATGCCGGGGGCGTTCGATCCCGGTCCCGCTTTTGCCTGCGCGACATATTCCGCCTCGAAATCCTTTGTCTCTTTTTCAATGGCGCTGAACAGTTTCTCAGCACTGCATTTCGGGGAGGCAAGCCCGCCGCCCGCGATAATTTTTGTGAAGGCATCTTTGGCGGTCGCTGGCGGGGCCGGTATCTTTTCAAACATCTGCATGAGATCCTTCTTCACGGGGACCTGGGCCGATAGAAAAGACACCACCGTGATGAATGCGACGACGATTGTGAGTGTTTTCATTGTACGGTTCCTTTCATTTGGGAGTCACCCGATCTCTTGAGTGCAACTACCGTTCATCAAACATGAGCCTGTGTCAACATTCCTTTTCTTGAACGATAGCCCGATGGTCCTTTGTGTTCGACGTGGTTCTACTCCACACAATAAATCGATGAACCAAAA
>DATDNS010000402.1:0-2582 GCA_036518155.1 Bacteroidota bacterium | reverse complement strand
ATGACCGCCGCAAAGGCCGCGCGACCCGCGCTCGCGATGCGGATCGTCACGAGCCTGCTCATGGACCCTGAGGCGGCTGCCAGAGCTCGACCTTGTTTCCCTCCGGATCGATGACCCAGGCAAACTTCCCATACTCGGAATCGTCAATCTTCTCGAGCACCTTGCAGCCTTCTTCCTTCAGGGCCTTGACCAGAGCGTGGAGGTCTTCCACCCGGTAGTTGACCATGAAGGGAGCTGAGCTCGGAGCAAAGTGATTACTTTCCTGCGGATCGATTAACCAGGCGGTTGTACCTGCAACCGGCTTGCCCTCAGCGTCGGTCCAATCAAAGGAAGCTCCGCCCCAGGCCTGGACGTCGATTCCCAGGTGTCGCTTGTACCAAGCCTGCAGTGATGGAGCGTCTTTGGCCTTGAAGAAAATGCCGCCGATGCCAGTGACTCGTTTCATGTGACCTCCGATTTGTGGCGGTGGGAGGAATACTTTATTCTGCGGCCTGAAGATAAGTATTCGGACAACGTGGTAGTACTTTGCCGCTTTGAAGTATCATACGGCTGAATCCGGATAATAATCAAGATCGGCCTTTCACGTCTCCGCTGAAAGTGAGCCCCGACCGGCCGAATGACTTCATTCGTTCGGGCGGATCCGTTCCCGCTCCAACGATCACTTCGTCGTCTTTGTTCCCATCCTGACGCCGAGTTGTTCATTCCCGCTGCAATGATCACTTCGCTCCTGCTACTTTTCCCCCCGGCTGGCACGGTCCATACCGGGCCAGCGAATTAGTCGATTACGGTCACGGAGTGGTCTCCCGTAAAATACACGGGACAGGCGTGACCGCCCGGGAATAGATTGACTTCACGGGTGTCAAGGTCCCCCGCAGGAAACGCGGGGCAGGCATACCGTGACAGTGAACTAGTCAAAGCAATTCATTTTTACCCGCAGTATGGATTGATCTCCCAGGATATTATTTCGCCGCTTGGTTAAGGAGACTTGCTGAGAGAATCAGTCGAGTGCGGACCAATTTTCAGCGCAGTCGTGCATGGAATCCACACGGATATTCCGCGGATGCTCATCATCGCTATCCCAATTTAGTGGATTTTCGAGAATGTACTTTCTTATGCGGTCGAGATCGCGGCCATCCCGAATGATGTGTTCGTAGTACCCTCTGTGCCAGAAAGGCTTTCCCGATGTCCATTGTAGCTCGTTGATTTCTTTGGCGGACTTCATTTTGAATCGACCTACTATCATGGGAATCAACATTCGGCGCCGTGCCAGGAGTGTTTCTGGTTTGAGCGATCCTCCTAATCCAGGTGATCTCTCTGGTATGTGGGGTTCTCCGGATGATGCCGAACTTCCTTGTATGGGCGGTTCTCCTGAAGCTACCGGACCTTCTGGTATGGTTGATTCTTCCGAAGCTGTCGTTGTTCCTCGTATGGTTGATTCTTCCGGAGCCCTTGAATCTTCTCGTATGGGCGATTCTTCTGAAGTTGCTAGAGTTCCTCGTATGGGCGATTCTTGAATCGCCCCTACAAGTGCATTCACCGGAGCTTTTATCAAGATTATTCCATGGATATGGTTCGGCATGACAACGTACTGATCGAGTTCCACATTCCGGAAGCGTTCCGGTATTTCCATCCAGCATCGTTCAACGATCTCTCCAAACTGAGACAGGTTCGTTCGATTGTCTTTTACTTCACCAAACACACAAACACCATTCTTCGTTCGCAAGACGACGTGGTACATCCCTTCCTGAGAATAATCATATCCTTTCAATCGAATGGATCGTCTTTTATGTTTTATAGGATCGTAGTTCATGAACTCAAGGAACTCCAAGATACGCTAATAGGGAGCCCCGCTCCCGTTGCAAGGATCATTTCGTCGTCTTGGTGCCCATCCGGACGCTGAGTTGTTCGTAGACGATGTCGTTCGGTTCCCATAACTCCACTTTGTTCCCTTCAAAATCGAGAATATGAACGAATTTGCCGTAGTCAACCGATTCGATGGTATCCACTACGGTGACGCCTTCCTTTCGCAGGTTCTCGACAAGAGCTTCGAGGTTGTCAACCCTGTAGTTGATCATGAAGTCTTTCGTCGAAGGCGCAAAGTAGGTTGTCGTTTCCTTAAACGGACTCCATTGGGTGAATCCCTTTTTTGTCGTGTCCGCTCCTTGCCGCCACTCAAACACTGCCCCGTACTGGTTGACGTTCAGACCAAGGTGCGTCTTGTACCATTCTCGTGTTGTTTTCGGGTCTTTGCACTTGAAAAAGATCCCACCGATGCCTGTCACTCTCTTCATTTCGGCATCGCTGTCGGACTTGTCCGTTATCAGATTGTTGAAAGCAAAACCAAGCCCGAACGAAGTCGCAAGAAGAGCAACTAGTATTGCCCATGAACGCGGGGGCAGCCCTGCATATCGGCCTGACGAAGGTGTTTCCATCGCACTTCCTTTCGTGTGATTGTTAGACCCTGGGCGGCAATATTACAAAAAATATTTCCGAAAACTACGCTGTGGCGGGGCGAGTATTAATCGGCGCCCACGCCCTGTACGATGGCGCGTATTTGCCTGAGATGATGCAGAACATGATCC
>DATDNS010000401.1:0-2481 GCA_036518155.1 Bacteroidota bacterium | reverse complement strand
GTGCTCGAGAAGATTGACGAATCCGAGTATGGGAAGTTTGCCTGGGTTATCGATCCGGAGGGAAACAAAGTGGAGCTATGGCAGCCGCCTCAAGGTCAATGAGGGGGCGGAAGGCTGTATCGTGCGACATCACTGCCGCCCAGGTATCAAGAGAAGGGAACTGTTGACGGTCACCAACGACTTGAAATCACAACGGTTTTATCACTGTACCCTGATTTGTTGAGCATTTACAGGGAAGAAAAAGGATCACTTTGAAAAACGCAGTCAACTGGTTTGAAATTTCTGTGCAGGATTTCGGTCGGGCAAAATCATATTACGTGACAATCCTGTGGCCCCAACGGGTTCATCGCTTTCTTTATTGACACCGAAGGCAACAATGTTGCATTGCATTCAATGAAACAAAATCAGTTCTTCAGAAGCCCTCGGTATCGTAACCAACTCATCAACAGAAGGGAAAGTCTATGAACGGAAAACCTACGTTCCTACGCATTTCGATTGTGCTCATCATCTTTGGTCTCATGAACCTTCTGGCCATGCTCGGTCGGCCGTCCGTTGCGGACATTCGCGCGGTGGATATTGTGCACCTGATCGGCACGGGGATGTGTCTCGGCGGTGCGATTGTTGCATTCGGCGCACACGTGCATAGCCGCAAATCAACGTAGAGTACGACTCCAACACCAATTACTTCCGTCGGTCGGCAACAAAGAAGGCATCACAACTTTCGGAAAGCAAAATGAAATGATGACTTTACTGGAGGAATTCATGCGAAAGGCAACGGGCTTCTGTATCCTTCTCATTCTCCTTCTCACGGCGGGTAGTCTCCGGGCTCAATCGCTTCCCGCTGATTCGCTCTTCGACCGGCTCGTGGGTCACTGGGTGCTTCGGGGGACAATCGCACACCAGCAAACGACGCACGATGTAACCTTCGACTGGATGCTTGGCCGCGAATATGTCCAGATGCATGAGGTGTCCAGGGAGCGCACGGCCGATGGTCACGCGGCGTACGAAGCAGTCGTCCTGTTCGGTCGGGATCCCCACAGCGGCGAGTACGCTTGCCTCTGGCTCGACAACACCGGAGCCAACGCATTCGATCCTCAGGGCATTGGCCGCGGGTCCGTTGTCGGCGATTCCATTTCCTTCCTGTTTAACTACACCGCCACGGATAAATTCCATACCACATTTGTCTACGACCGGGCAACGGATTCGTGGCAGTGGCACATGGATAATGACAGTTCCGGAGTCCGGCGTCCATTCGCGCGAGTGACGTTGACGCGTGCGTCGAGCGACCGTTAGTTCCGCTGGCGGGCGGTGGAAGGACCAAAAAGGTCCGGATTAAGCGGGCTGGCAGAAACCAGGAATGGCAACGATACGAAGATTGGAGGGTTCAGCACACCCGCCGAAACGTGTCGCGCTCGTGTTCGATCGCCGGAACCTTCAATGGTGACTTTTTTCTTTGTCCCGCTCTCGGTGACATCGCCGTGGCTTTCGTTCCTGTAACGATTGCTTTCCCTCCGAACGATACCGCAACGTTGATCCTTTTTCGAACTTCCACGTCGGACAATTGCTGCGGGGAGAACCGGGGGAAGAGCACTTCGCTTTCCCACTCCTCAAACCCTCCCCGGAGAAAATAAACGCGGGGGAATTGTCGTGCCTTCAGGAGGAACCATGCCTGAGCCGAATGAACACCCCCGTCGGAATAGAGCACGATCGTTTCGTCCCGCCGTACGATGCTGTCGAGTCCGACCAATGAGTGGTTGACCGCGCCGGGAATGTGCAGGGAATCGAATTCCGTTCGCGAACGCAGATCGACGATCCTCACGTCGCCCTTCTTCTGGAGGATCCAGTCCGCCAGGTCCGTTGCATCGACGTGGTCCTCCTCATTCTCAACGATCCGTGCCAGTTCATCTGTATCGAGAACGACACGTTGTTTTCTCGCGGGGGTTCCGACGATCGCCGCTGCTGTCCCGAGCACGACTGCGAATACGGCAATCGCTTTGATGGTTCTGAAGGAGGGTTGTTGGAACGTGTTCACGGTAGGCTAGGAACGCGACCTGGTACGTGCTTCGATTCGTTCGGCGACGTAGAATGCCGCGATCGCTCCTGCGGTAATGAGGAACACCAGCAAACCGTGGGATACTCCAAGCACCTCGCCGAGGTCCGCGTTGGTGATTTCCGTCGAACGGTAGAAGGATTCGAACGAAGGGAGCAATTCTCCAAAGAGGACGATCCCGGCGATCATCCCGGCAATATGGACAAGCCCATCCGTTCGGCCGGTGACGGAGGCGATACACGAGGTTCCGGGACAATATCCCCCGACGACAAATCCGACGCCGAATACGATGCCACCGACGAGCTGTGGCAGCACAAACGTCGGTGGAGGGGTCACGCGGGAAAGATCGAGAAACCCGGCATACGACAGCCAGAAGGCGCCGAGCATGGCCGTGACGATTGCCGTAAACATGACCTTGAAGACTGCGAGGT
>DATDNS010000400.1:0-3974 GCA_036518155.1 Bacteroidota bacterium | reverse complement strand
GGTTCCACTGTGGCAAGTTCGGCCTTGATCGTCTGCGCCCATTGTTCGACGATGGCTTTCGCTTTCTTCAGATTGTTCTTTGGAACAAACACCAGTGCTTCGGCCTCGCGGGGGATCGCGTTGCTTTTGTTGCCACCTTCGATTGTCGAAATACGGGCGTCAACCTTCCCGAGTGCGAGCAGCACCCTGTTGATAATTTTGATGGAGTTTCCTCGACCTTTGTCAATTTCCAATCCTGAGTGTCCCCCCTTCAGACCTTTCACACGGATGACAACAGGCATAGACTTTGCCGGCGCATTCTCAAGGACAACCTTCCACACTCCGTTCGTGTTCCGACCGCCGGAACAACCGACATACAATGCGCCCTCTTCCTCTGAATCCAGATTCATGAGCGTCTTGCTCTGCAGAAAACCGGGCTTCAGATTATTTGCGCCGGTCAGGCCTGTCTCTTCATCGATCGTGAACAGGAACTCGACAGGACCGTGAACGAGCGACCGGTCTTCCATGATGGCAAGGTTTGTGGCCACAGCGACACCATTGTCCGCCCCTAACGTGGTGCCATTTGCCATCAAGACATTTCCTTTGCGCACAAGTTCGATCGGGTCTTTCTCAAAGTCGTGAACAGTCTCTTTGTTCTTTTCGCAGACCATGTCCAGGTGACCCTGAAGACAAATACTCGGGACTCCCTCTTTTCCCGGCGAGGCGGGTTTTCGTACGACGACGTTCAATGACTTGTCCTGTTTCGCCTCCAGACCGAGTTTCTTTGCCGTCTCAAGCACGTAGTTCGATATCTTTTTTTCGTTTTTTGAACCGCGGGGTATCTTGCTAATTTCTGCAAAATACTTCCAGAGCAGTTCAGGTTTCAAACCTTCAATTGCGTTTGCCATGGTTAATTTCTCCTCTCACATCAATTGAATGAATCATTCTAACAGCAGAGCGGAGCAATCTGCACAGAAATTGCCCCGCTCCCGATCAGATCGCATCAATTAGAATTACATGATCGCGCTTGGCGGTGCAGGCTCATCGGCTCTTCCCGCCTTGTTCAACGGTACAAGAATAAGGTAGTTGGCAAGCACCGCAAAGAAAACGATGGCGAGCCACGGTGCGACACCGGAAAGGCCGGGAATCACTGGGAATTCAGGTGGTTTGCCCATTTGATCGTTGATGAAGACGACCGCTGCAATGAGCAATCCCATGAGCGCCTCCCCGGCGATCAGTCCGGACGCGGCAAGTACTCCCGCGTTCTCCACACGTGCCTTCTGGGCATCATTGTGACCCCGTTTCTTGCTGAGGCGATCAACAATACCGCGAATGATGCCGCCGCAGAAAATTGCAAAGGTTGTTCCCAGTGGAAGGTACATCCCAACCGCGAACAACATCGGGCTCTTTACTTTGATCAGGATCAATGAAATCCCCATGAGGATTCCCACGATCACAAGCGGCCAGGCCATCTCTCCTCCTACAATTCCCTGGGAAAGAGCCGCCATCAGTCCTGCCTGGGGTGCCGGAAGATTCTTGCTTCCAAAGCCGCCTGTCAACGGGTTTTGTGCAAGATCGGAATTGTGCAACACATACAACGGGAAGAACATTACGAGTCCCGCCAGAATCACGCCGATAATGTCGCCGACCTGCATTTTCCACGGTGTGCCGCCGAGAATGTGTCCGACTTTTAGATCTTGCAGCATTTCACCTGCGACGGCGGATGAAACGCAGACAACAGCCGCGACACCAAGCACTGCGACAACTCCCTGGGTCCCTGAGACTCCGATGATCACCATCGTCAGTGCAGCAACAACCGTGGTTGCAAGTGTAAGACCTGAGATTGGATTGTTTGAAGAACCAATCATCCCTACCAGATTGCCAGACACAGCTGCAAAGAAAAATCCAGTGACCAGCATAACAATTGCTGCGAGAATTGCCCCTGCGATTACCTGTGTGAAATAGAGATACAACGCTATCATAAGAATGAACACCACGCTGATTCCCAACAATACAACTTTGAACGACAGGTCGCGTTCCGTGCGGAGGGTTGTCACTTCCGCAGTTGCAGCCTTGCGGACATCGGCAATGCCCCGCTTGATCCCGAGGAACAGGTTCTTTCTCATTTTCCACAGCGTGTAGCACGCACCGACGAGCATACCGCCAACAGCGATGGGGCGCACAATGAATTTATACACGTGGCCGGTCAGCGCCGCCCAGTCTTGAGAACCATCAACGGCAGTATATTTACCGATCAAATTCGGGCCAAGAAAAAACACAAGCAACGGAACCAGGAGTCCCCACGCAAGCAACCCGCCGGCAAAATTCAAGGCGCCAAGCTCGGGGCCGATGATGTATCCAACACCAATGTATGCCGGAGTCACATCGGGAGCAGAAAATGTCGTCACTCCTCCTGCAGGGACAATGTTCGAATCTTTGGTCAATCCCAGCCGGACAAGACTTTCCTTGACTCTTCCGACCGGTATTTGAAAAGCGTTTTGGTAAAAGAATGCGCCGAGACCATCTTTCGTCGAGATATCGGCCCGCGATAACAGTTTTACCAACGCTCCAACGCCCATTGCCTTGAACAGGGACATGGCAGCTTCCGCACCCCGCTGTCCTGCTTTGTGGATCGAGCTTGCCGCAACCGATTCCGGAAACGGCAGCGATTCATCTTCCACCATCACCTTGCGAAGCATTGTCACAAACATGATTCCAAGAATACCTCCGAGAATCATGAGCGACGTCGCTGTCAAATATTCCTTCAACATGTTCGAGGTGTCAAACTTCCACAATTGCAGGACCACGAACGCCGGAATTGTGAAGACGGCGCCCGCAGCAACTGACTCGCCGATCGACCCGACCGTTCGTGCAAAATTCTCTTCCAGGATCGACCCTTTGTAGAGTCTGAGTACTGCCATACCGATGACTGCTGCCGGATAGGTTGCTGCGATCGTCATGCCCGCTTTGAGTCCAAGGTAAGCATTTGCCGCTCCGAGGATGACGCACATGACGAGTCCGATCAGCAATGCCCGAACGGTGAACTCTCTCATATCTGTCTGGGCCGGGACGAGTGGGGAAAATTTTCCCCCTCCGCTGCCAGTACCTGTTTCTGCCATAAGAGTCTCCTTAAATGAAGAGTGGGTTTTCCGGAGTTAACGAACAAAAATTGCTTTGGTTATGTACCACGCCATCAACGGGTTTTCTTTGAGCCGTCGCGTGGAGTACGCATACCATTGTTCCCCGTAAGGAACGTAGACTCGCAGGCGATGCCCTTCCCTGACTATTTGATCTCTGCGACCTTCGCGGACGCCGAGGAGCATTTGGAATTCGTACCGGTCTCTCGGAATACTCATTTTCTGTACGAGAGAAATGGCGCCATCGATGAGAACGTCATCGTGTGTCGCAATACCCACATAACAGCCGGCATCCAGGATCATTTGCAGGAGATTCATGTAGTTATCACGGATTTCCTGGCGGCCCTTGTAGGCGATCTCAGGAGATTCGTTATAAATACCCTTGCAGAGACGGATATTCGCTCCTTCCTTGACAAGACTCTTCACGTCGGATTCGCTTCTGCGCATGTAAGCCTGAATGACGACACCCGTATTCGAGCGGCCGTCTTTGCGCAAGCACCGGTAGAGTTCCAGCGTATCGTCTGTTGTCGTGGCATCTTCCATGTCGATCCGGACGAAATTTCCCAGCGTTGACGCCTCTGCAATGATATCCTTGATATTCCTGTAGCAGAGATCTTTATCTATTTTCAATCCGAGCTGGGTTGGTTTGATCGAGACATTGGAATTCAGCGAGTGTTCTTTGATTGTCCGCAGAATGGGAAGAATGTTTGCCTTCACCTGATTTGCTTCGGTGGCATCCCTCACATCCTCGCCGAGGAGGTCCATCGTGGCCATCATGCCTTTGGCATTGAGAGCTTGTACAGCTCCAACGCCATCTGCCAACGTGACACCGGCGATATAGCGTTTTGCCACCTGACC
>DATDNS010000399.1:0-2001 GCA_036518155.1 Bacteroidota bacterium | reverse complement strand
CCTCCATTACGGACCATATACTGGAGCGCGTCAACGATATCGGGCTTATCGGAGAGGCTGAGGTGGATTCCTTCGCCAGGGTCGACGAAAAATGGAATGACGCCGACCATGAAAGGAATTCCGCGTGAAGACAGGATGTCTGCGATCTCCCGGAGCGCAGCCGGATCATCAAAAATACTCACATCCTCGATGCGGATCATCGCCTGATGGGATTCTTCGTGGTCAACGTGGAGGATATCGTGGAGATAGTCTGCGAAATAATCGTACTCACTGTTCGCAAGCGCGTAGGAAAACGGTGAGTCGGCGAAATAGATGAAATTGTTCGACTGCACAGCATAAGGGCTTTCGCGGTGCCGGGTCGAAGAATACGAAGTACTGAGGACGCGGGCGAGCCGTTGGTTCGTGATCCTGACGATGCCGAGGTGCGGATCCCCTTTCGGAAACACCGTGTTTCCCACGTGCACTTCGTCATAGCCGAGGACTGAATCAACTTCTGACACGACGAATCCAAATTTCCTTTTGATATCGTAGCGTTTGGAGAATTCCGTCATCCCGGTACCAATCCAAATGACGGGTTTCGAGGTGCTGAAAACATCATCCAGGAATCTTGCAGGAGGATTATTCTTGACGTGGAAACCGGTGTAGAAGACGAAGTCAAAGTTGTTTACCTCACCCGCTTTGTAGTCCAGGGCGCCAGTGATGGTTGTCGAGACGTTGAAGAGGCCGAGGAGTTCCTGCAATTCCCGTCCGTCGCCCATGACGGGACTGTTGAGATCGGTCGGACCTTCTGTGACAACCAGGATGTTCAGAGGGGAAGACTGCGATTTCAGAAGCGTTGGGAACACAAACGCCAGAAGAAAGAAGAGTCCCGTGATGGGCGTCTGCAGCTTATGTCTCAGCACTCGTTGCTTCCTGATAGTCCGTGGAGTATTGACGAAGCGGGAACGCTTTTCGTACAGTATGAAATTACCAGAATGTCACCGTGGAATCAAGGATAATAAGCAAATTGTAGTGCGGGTCACTGGTGTGGGTTCGGTTTTCTTCTTAAATTGGCTGTGCGAATTCGGGAACGCGCAGATCACGGAAACGAAAGGTCGGAGTTTGGAATGAATGCAAAACGTATCTCTGCACAGAGTTGGTTGATGCTTGCTGTGGCAGTTCTTCTCCTGCCTGCCGCGAGAGCACACGCACAACAGGATTCCACCGATGACGAGGATGAATCTTCATGGACTGCATCAGCACACACGCTCTATCAGAACAAAGACAACAGCAGGGGAGTGGACCTGAGCAACGAACTGGCAATCCTTGGCTACGGCGTACGAATCGAACACTTGTCAGGCATATCGCTCGATGTGGGGGGTGCAAGCCTGCTCGGAGCCGGCGGCGGTTTCGATCGGTGGAACGTGACGCTTGGCTACACGTACACAGCATCGGACTGGCTCATCCTTTCAGGCGAGCTGTCGCAATTCAAGTATGCTGACGATTCGTTGAATGCAATTGCGAATCTCACAAACTCTTTCACGCTCGGGATGACATTTCCGACCAAACTCGTTAACGTCGGTATTTCGTACAATTCATATTTCGGCGGAGGCAGTGCCAGTTACTACGGGCTGAATTTCGACCGTTCGTTTCAGAAAGACAAGTTCAGCGCTAATCCTTCACTGAATTTTTCGTTCATTTCACAAACGATCGACCAGAAACGTCTCATTTCTTTCAAAAGAAACCCCAATGCCGCCGGCAAAGGTCAGGGCAAAGGGCTTGGCCAGGGCGGAACTGGATTGTCAACATCGGTTACGGTCACGGGGATGAGCGGGATTACGCTGGCGGTTCCACTTGGCTATGACCTGGGGAGAGGGTTCACTTTGAATGCCCAGCCGACCTATGTGTATTCGCCGAAGGCCGAACTTGCGGCATCGACAAGTGAATTCCTCTGGTCGCTTGGATTGACGTATTCCCTGGGACTTTAGCCGATCGCGCGTTCTGTCAGCCACTCAAGCGGTT
>DATDNS010000398.1:0-6356 GCA_036518155.1 Bacteroidota bacterium | reverse complement strand
ACATCCCCTATTCTGTCGGTCCTGACAATGAGAATGTTGTTGTACGTCAAGTCTGTCCTGTTGTGCAGCAATGTTGATCTCAGGAAACAAAAACCCGCGCGACGTCGAGAAGCAATGAAGGCTGATTCCACAATGCCGTTCTGAAAATCCCGGCAAGCGTACGTTTGGATTCGGGGAGTTTCAGCGCGCCATCGGCAATGGTATTCAGCGTATCATCCGAAAAACCGGAAATTCCTTCCTTGATATGATAAAACACTTCATGGCGCCAGCCAAGCCGTTTGTGCCATCGCTTTTCATACTCTGGCAGCCGTGAAAGGTCGTTCTTGCCGATGGCTTCAGCCGCCACCTGACCCGCCAGCATTCCCCCGATCATCCCGCTGACGATGCCCCCTCCGGATGTTGGATTGACCTGGTGTGCCGCGTCACCCACCAGCATCACATTGTTTTTGACGATTGTATCGCACGTTTTGGCGCACGGGACCCCCCCGGCGATGTGCGTCAATACCGCCGCATTGGGAAATTTCCGGTCAACAAATTCTCTGAGATAGCGTATTGCCGATTTCTTTTTTGCGCATTCGACGCTGATCCCGATTCCGACGTTGGCTGTATTTTTTCCCTTGGGAAACACCCAGAGATATCCTCCCGGTGAAACTTCATCTCCAAAGTAGAAATCGAGGACGTCTTCCTCGACGTGAATGCCTGAGATTGTCATCTGCGCACAGCTTTCCATGTCACGAATATGGCACGTCGTATCAATGCCAGCCCATTTTCCCACACGGCTCTCCACGCCGTCGGCCCCGATGATCACTTTCCCGCGGATAACCGATTCTACATCCTTGATCAGTACTCTGACTCCGCACGTTTCACCCTTGGCATTCTTTTCCAGGTCATACGCATAGGCCTTGGTCACAACCTCTGCACCCAGGTCAGCGGCGATTTTTGCCAGCTCGTAGTCGAATACTCTTCGTTCCAGCACATAGCCCACCCCGTCAAGCCGGGGAACGACTTCTTTGCCATTCGGAGCGACAAGCCTGAATTTTGTTACCGTGGAGGCAATGAATTTCGGATTCGGTTCTATGAACTGGACAAGACCTTCGTGGCTCACAGCTTCACCGCAACGGACCGGATATCCGACATCGCGATCTTTTTCGAGCATCAGCACCGAAGCACCGCCTTCAGCAGCATACCGCGCTGCTGTTGAACCGGCAGGCCCCGCACCAATCACTATGACGTCGTACTCGTTTTTCAAGGAGATGTATTCAGGAAGGCGGGAATTTCGTGTGGAAGCTTTTCAACTCCCTCACGATGGAATTCAATAACTTCCCAGGGACACGCCCAGACGCACTTTTTGCAATTTGTACATCGGTCGTCGATGATTGAAATCTTCGACTCCAGCAGCTCAATGGCGTCCTCAGGGCAGACGCCGACACAGCATCCGCAAAAATCGCACTTCCCGGGGACGATGTGGATCATCAAGGGTGTATTACGCTTCACAATTCTCTTTTCTGACATTTCTGTAAGATTTGTGGAAGATCAAGGTAGCGAGAGAAGCCAAGAAAATCAATGAATTACGACTCTTTCAGGCTTTCCCTCTCAGAATCCCGAAAAACTGCCGTCAGGTCTGTCGCCATCGACCGTTGTTCATCGAAAACAATCCCTCCTGGGGAGTCTATCAATTGTCACACGACTGCGGAATACGAAGATGGGTTCACATCAGGGAGGCGGACCTGATCAACTCTTCTGTGCCGCCGAAATTTCCAGTCCTTTCAATTGCTGCAGAAGTTCCTGGTGACGTACAAGAAATGGTCTGCTGTCTCCCCCGTTGAGATGAGCATCTTTAATCCGTTTCTGATTCTCCTCGAGTTCCTTTCGGATCATGCGTCGTTTCACGATAAGGATTGCATCCTTTGCTATTTGCCAGGGATCTCCTTCGGAAACTTCTTTTTCTGAAGTCTGCCACCCCTTGCTTAGCTCATATTTTGTGAATGAGGCAGTCGCGACGAGGTCTTTGAGCACGGGGTCGTCGACGAGATGGATAAAGCTCTCAACGCCGTTGAACGTTCCCGATTGTCGGTGTTCCAGGACGAGGGAAGCGACCGCCTGAATGCGTTTATCTGAGAGTTCGTTCACCGGTACGTTTGAGACGATATACTCGACGATTTCGTTGCCGCCTTCCATCAGGAGCTTGAGGATGTCGCGTTCTTCGGGCGGTACCGAACCTTCTCCCCACGAAGCCGGCTGTTCAACGGTCTGAGCTTCCGAAGGTTCGCGATGGTCTGCAGTCTTCTCTCTCTGAAATGTCCGTTTGTCCTCGGAAATCCATCGTTCAAGCTCGCGATAGATCACCGATTCGTAGATGTCGTACTTTTCCGCAACCTCCTTCACATAAAAATTCCTCCTCAGCTCGTCTTTCATCTTTGCTATCGACTGGACGATCGAACGCACTGCCTCGACTTTTCGCTCCGGTGTCGCGAACGCCCCTTCCTGGTAGAATCGCTGTGCCTTGAAGTCGATGAAGGAAACGGACGCATCGACGATTTTTCTGAATTCTTTTGCGCCGTACTTGCGGACATACGTGTCCGGGTCTTCGCCTTGCGGCAGCCGGACAACACGGACATCAAAATCCTGAGCAAGCGCGAGGTCGACTCCCCGCATTGTCGCATCGGAACCTGCAGAATCCGCGTCATAGACCAGGACAATCGTTTTGGAATACCTCGCAAGAAGAAGCAGCTGCTCTTCCGTAAGCGCAGTTCCGCTCGAAGCAACGACATTCTGAATACCCGCCTGGTAAAGGGAAATGAGGTCGGCATAGCCTTCGACCATCAGCGCACGTTCTTCACTTCGAATCGCTTCTTTAGCGTGGAACAGCCCGAACAGAACTCTGCTCTTGTTGTAGATGGAAGTTTCCGGAGAATTGATATATTTGCCGGCAATAGCATCGTCATCCCGAATCTTCCGCGCGCCGAATCCGACTACTCTCCCGGTCGCAGTGAAGATCGGAAACATTGCCCGTCCCCTGAAATAATCGTATGGCGAGCTGTCTTCCCGTAGACGGACAAGCCCTGCCTTGTGGAGATACTCGGCGGTCAGTCCTTCCTTGAGTGCGCGGGTGAGCAGACTGTCCCAGGATTGAAGCGAATAGCCCAATCCAAACGTCCGGATCGTTTCGTCGGTAAACCCCCGGTTGTGGAAGTATTCGAGAGCTCCGCGTCCTTCGTCGGTCTTCGTGAGATTGTCGTGGAACACCTGTCCGGCGAACCGGCAGGCATTGTAGAGATGTTCCTGTTCCGTCTGAGCTTCGGTCACCGGACCTTCGGGGATAACAATGCCGACTCTCGATGCGAGGATCCGCACCGCTTCTGTAAATGCCACTTTGTCGTGATCCATCACGAAGGTAAAAACGTTCCCGCCTTTGTGGCAGCCGAAACAATGGTACATCTGTTTGTCGGCGCTCACCGTGAAGGAAGGAGTTTTTTCCTGGTGAAAGGGACAGAGGCCGATGTAACTCTTCCCGCGCTTCTTGAGCCTTACGTACGAAGATATAACGTCCACGATATCGTTCGACGACCGGACCTGTTCTATGATTTCTTCACTGATACGCATTTCAAAACCAATCTACCCAATTAAGCCTGGACAATCAACACGGGCGCTGCGTGTCTTTCAATTCTCTTTTCATTCCTCCGCCCTTCCAAACCGATCGGCTCCTCAGGCAAAACCGCAGCTCAAAACAAAAAGCCCCCGGATGACCTCGGGGGCTTTGTCCGAAACGTATTTCTGCGAATCTACTTCAGGTGCGTTATCGCTTCCTGGAGTGCACCAACAAAGTCATCCGCAGCGTTATCGAAAACGGTGATACGCTTTCTGGTGAACTTCGTCGGATCATCTTTGGACGGTTGCGTCGCTGCAACAGCGACGTATTTCTTGCTGTTCTTTGCTTCCTTCACGTCGACAAAGTACGTCATCTTCCCGGACTTCACAGTCTTACTGAACGCCGTCGCAGAATTCAACTCTTCCTTTGCCGATTGCACAGCCCCCACAAATTCCTCTGCCGCATTGCTGAAGACGTTGATGCTGCTCTTCGTGAACTTCTTCGGCTCTTCTCTCGATGGCTGACTCGCCGTCACCGTCAAATACTTCGTGTTATTCTTCGCCTCCTTCACATCGAGGAAGTACGTGATCTTACCCGATTTCACCATCTTGCTAAATAGTGAATCCATAGGTCATTCCTCCTATGTATGATTGTGGAAGTTAGGTTTGTTGAGGGTGATGCGCGGCGGGTATTTCGGTCAAACGGTTGCCTGTTGGGCAGGTAAAGAGAAGAACAGAACAACAGTCTGGTACTGCACTCCCCTGGACGAAAACTAAAATTCTTTGACTCAAGAGTCAAACAAAAAATGAAAAGCCCCGTCTCTTTTTCTGAGACAGGGCTTCTCGGTTTCGCAAGACTGAGAATTGGCTAGTACATATCTCCGCCCATTCCCGGATGCGGCATCGGAGGAGCAGCTTTCTCCTTCTCCGGTTTCTCGACGATGGTCGCTTCCGTCGTGAGAAGCAGGCTTGCAACGCTTGCTGCGTTCTCAATGGCGATACGCGTCACCTTCGTGGGATCGATGACTCCCGCCTTGATCAGGTTCTCGTATTTTTCCGTTTGGGCGTTGAACCCAAAGTCGTCCTTGCCCGCTTTCACTTCGTTGACGACAACCGACCCTTCCAGACCCGCATTTGCGACAATCTGGCGGATTGGCTCTTCCAGAACCTTTCGGATGATATCAACACCCGTTTTCTGGTCGATATTGTCGGTCTTCACTTCATCGAGTCTCTTCAAGCAGCGCAAATACGCCACGCCACCACCCGGAACAATACCTTCCTCGACGGCCGCACGTGTCGCATGAAGAGCATCTTCCACACGGGCCTTCTTTTCCTTCATTTCCACTTCCGTTGAGGCCCCGATTTTCAAAACGGCAACGCCACCGGACAGTTTTGCAAGACGCTCCTGGAGTTTCTCTTTGTCGTAGTCCGAAGTCGTCTTTTCCACCTGTTGCTTGATTTCGTTGATGCGCTTCTTGATTTCTTCCTTCTTTCCTGCGCCTTCGACAATCGTTGTATTATCCTTGTCGACGGTGATTCTTTCGGCAGTGCCAAGATAAGCAAGTGTCGCATTTTCGAGTTTGAAGCCTTTTTCCTCGGAAATAACCTGCCCGCCGGTCAGAACTGCGATATCCTCAAGCATCGCTTTCCTGCGATCGCCAAACCCGGGCGCTTTTACTGCGACGATTTTCAAGGTACCACGCAGTTTGTTGACGACGAGTGTTGCAAGTGCCTCTCCTTCGACTTCTTCAGCAATAATAAGCATGCTGCGGCCGGATTGAGCGGTTTTTTCCAATATCGGGAGCAGATCCTTCATTGCGCTGATCTTTTTGTCGTGGATCAGGATATAGGGTTTTTCGAGGACCGCTTCCATCGAATCTGCGTCGGTCACGAAATATGGCGAGAGGTAACCGCGGTCAAACTGCATACCTTCCACAACATCAAGCGTGGTTTCCGTTCCCTTGGCTTCTTCAACCGTTATGACGCCGTCTTTGCCGACCTTCTCCATCGCACTTGCAATGAGGTCGCCAATGGTGTGGTCATTATTTGCAGAAATAGCGCCGACTTGCGCGATTTTTTCCTTGTCATCGCCCACTGTCCGGCTGATTTCTTTCAAACCTTCAACCACCTTCTTGACGGCAAGGTCGATACCGCGCTTCAGATCCATCGGATTCGCACCTGCGGTGACGTTCTTGAGACCCTCCCGAACAATCGCCTGTGCCAGAACAGTCGCCGTGGTCGTTCCATCGCCGGCCACATCGGAAGTCTTGGACGCGACTTCACGAACCATCTGTGCTCCCATATTTTCTATGGGGTCCGTCAGTTCGATTTCCTTTGCCACGGTGACGCCGTCTTTCGTAATGGTCGGGGCTCCGAATTTTTTGTCGATAACGACATTACGCCCCTTGGGGCCCAAGGTGACTTTCACGGCATTGGCGAGCTGATCGACACCGCGCTTGAGTGCACCACGTGCATCCGCCTCATAGTTGATTAATTTCGCTGCCATAGTTGTTCTCTCCTTATTTTGGCATTATTGCAAAAATGTCAGACTCTCGCATGATGAGGACTTCGTCCCCGTCAATTGTCACCTCTGTGCCGGAGTACTTTCCATAGAGGACTTTATCTCCGACTTTGATTTCCATGTTGATGACTTTGCCATCGTCACTTGTCCGGCCAGGTCCAACAGCAATAACTTCGCCCCAGACCGGTTTCTCTTTTGCAGTGTCTGGGACTATGATACCACCCTTTGTCACTTCGTCAGCCTTGGA
>DATDNS010000397.1:0-6248 GCA_036518155.1 Bacteroidota bacterium | reverse complement strand
TTAAGCACGCGGAAGAAGCCGAAGAGGACAACCACATCGCGCAGGAAGTCGGAAAATGATCGTATGAAATTCTCCTTCTTCGGGACATAAATAGTGTCTCCGGGACGGACCTTTGGGATGAGTTCGACATTCCCGGTTTCGATGAAATGCTGCACATCGACTTCGATCGGTTCGTCGCTTCCATAGCGCAGGATCCGTACGTGATTCAGGTCGGAGTCTACCGTTGTGCCTCCTGCAGTCGAAAGCACCTCCACCAGCGGAACCTCCGCGGTTACCGGATAATTATCTTGCCGCGTCACCGCACCGAGAACGGTGACCTTCTGTACCAGTGGGCTTGAGATCGAAATCGTGATCTTTGGCTGCCCCTGGACATATTCCGAAAGGCGCGCACGGACAAGCTCGCTGAAATCGTCCTTGGTCAATCCTGCAGCTTTAATCTCGCCGACGAGAGGAATGGTGATTGTTCCGCCTGTCTTCACGGTCGCCGACGTCGTGAATTCGGGATATCCCCACACCGAAAGGTCGATGTTGTCTCCCTGCTTGATGAGCAAAGGGGTCGTCGGCGCATTGACCACGATAATTCCTCTGCTCGAACGGGAGACGGCGGGCAACTCTCCTCTCGTGGATGATTGTGTCGAGCATCCGACAAGAATGAAGATGAGAGCGGAGCAAACAACACCGGCGAATTTCATAATTGAGCTTGCACAAAGTTTGGTGTTTGGTGACTCTGTCCGGCGCACTGTGCGCCGTGAGCGGAATCATCCACTGAGTTTGGAGACAAAATGACAAACGATGTGCCAACAGATCGGGAACCGGTGACGCTGTATTTGGCACGCAATGAAGAGAAGTCAAGAAGGGAAACCCCCGGGCGCACTCCTGCTCGATTCGACGTGAGAGGTTCTTACGCGCCACAAACAAGGCGTTCGAACGATTGTGTTTCGTTTCTACACGCCTTGAATGCACTCCTGAGTACATCCTACACAACTTGCTGTAGTTTTACCGCAGGAATGCGCGCGATGGATCGCGTGGAGTCGGTATTCACGCGTTCTGCGCTGAAATGCATTGCGGTCAGGTGTGGTACGGAAGGTGTCCGTAATGGCACGTGAGTTGATAATTTCCACACTCGTAACCATTCCACAGCAGAAAGGTATTTCCGTGCAGGCTGCTCAGTTTACCGCAAGGCAGGTGCTTTCCGTCCTCAAACGGCGGCGCAAATTCCTGTTTTCACCGATTGTCCTCGTGACGGGGTTGTGCGTCCTCGGCGCGTACTTGTTGCCGAATAAATATGAATCGGGCGTGACTGTCCTGGTGCAGCAGGATGAGATCCTGAACCCCCTTGTGAGTTATGAAATGGCGGTAACGATGGCTACAGAAGACCAGCTCAAGACGTTTAACGAAGTCATCTACAGCAAGACGACGATTCAGATGCTCATTGACAGTCTTGGACTTGCAACGGGAGAAAATCTGTTCACCGAGGACGACAGACAGGAATTGATCAAAAAAGTGAAAAAGAACATTGTAACGGAACGGCCGGGTGCTACATCCTTCCGGATTGATTACCTCGACACGGATCCTGTCAGGGCCCAGCGTGGCGTCCTCCTGCTCTCCAATTATTTCATCAGGACAATTCTCCAGGTGGAAAACCAGCGCAATGAACTTGCCGTGCAGTTCTTTGAAAGCAAGCTTACGGATCTGCGGCAGCGCTATGAAGAGAGCGAGAAGCAGTTGATCAGTTCGCTGCAGCGGAATATTGAGGTCCAGCCTGCGGGGAACGCAGCCCTGGGAATCCAGATCGAAGAATCCGAAAAACAACTGGGCGATATCGAGAGCCATATACGGTCGTATCAACAGGCGCTGAGCATCCTGCAGAAGTTTCCGGAAGCGATGAAGGATGAGAATGGCAAACAATCACTCTACGACATCGCGCGAATGGATATTCCGTACGCTTATGAACTCCGGCCGCTCCTGACGAAATATGAGGAACTAACCCGCCGTTATACCTCTGCGTATCCGGAAGTCGTGAAACTAAACGGCCAGATCGTCGACATGCTGTCGTTGATTCGTTCGTCAATCGAATCGGAACTGTCAAAACAGCGAACGAACCGTATCGAGATCGAACGCCATCGTGCCGAACTGGTCGATAACCTCAAGCGGTCTTCGGTTTCAAAGCAGGAGGGTGAAGGTGAACAGTCGAATTACGATATCTACAAGAAGTTGTATGATGATATGCAGGTGAAACTGGAACAGGCGAAGACTACGCGCGACCTGGGTAAAGAGGGGAAGAACCAGTTCATTATCATCGATCCACCCATGGTCCCGACAGAACCTGCAAAACCGAATCGACCGCTCATTATTATCGGCGGGACGTGCCTCGGGTTTCTCATCGGCCTGTTGACTGCAGGTACAGCCGAATTGCTTGATACCACGGTGCGTAACAAGAAAGATGTGGAAGTCTACCAGAAGCCCGTCATTGCATTCGTCCCGGACGGCACACTCGAATCGGTTCGCTAGAAGGCCGGGTGACGTTGTCCCATGAGCATCGCCTCCCAGGAAATGGAGTAAGAATGGAAAAAGATTCAGAGTCGGCGTTGACGTCGGTGGGTGATTCGCAAAATCCCCAGGAACAAAAGCCTGTGGTCGCGTCGCCGGGTGAAATCGTCCGTATCCCCAAAGCGATCGTCACCCTTACGGTCCCGGCGAAGAAAATCAACCAGGAGACCGTTTCCTTCAAGTATTACAACAGTTTCAATTACGATCTGCTGCCAAAAAAGGACGATGAATTGCGCGTGGCGCTTGGAATCACAAGCGCAAACCAGGGAGAGGGCAAAACTCTCGTTGCCTCGAATCTGGCCGTCTCCCTGGCCATGGGGTACCAGAAAAAAACCGTCCTCGTTGATCTGAATGTTGCACACCCCACGCTCCACCAGGTATTCGGTACCCCTCAGAGCCCCGGCCTTCTCGATGCGCTCCGTGACGGAACCATTCACGTCTCCCAAACAAAAGTACCATACCTCTCAGTGCTCGCCACCGGAGATGGACTAGGGGGAAAGAGCGGCGCGGATGCCGCAGCCGCAAGGAAGTACTCGGGAGAACGCCTGGCACGATTGGCTTCTACAGGACTCGGCCTGGGCCAAATGGCTGCATTTGCTGACGTTATCTATTCACTCAAACAGGAATACGAGTTCGTCATCGTGGATATGCCGGCGATCAACACCGGGCATTTTCCAATCCTGTTCGCCAACCGGCTGAGCGGACTTCTCGTCGTCGTCGATACGAGCACGACGAAGCGTGCAGACATTGACAAGATGTTCCGCCAGTTAAGCGAACATCAGGTGCTGGGGTTTGTGTTCAACAAGGTCAAAGACGAAGAGAGCTGAGGAGAACCGATCGATGCAGATTATTGGCGTGCTGTTGCTCTTCTACCTGACGGCGATTGCCCTCGGAAAACGGACGAAGACCATGAAGCCCGGGACATATTACCTCATGGTCTTGCTGGCCCTTGCACAGGCGCTGTTCGTCCTCTTCAACCTCTATAATACGCCGGTACCGAAGCCGTGAGAGAATCCGCAAGCGAAAGATTCCTTGTACTCCCGGCCCGCAGTCCTTCAGCAGCGGACCGCATCCTCGCTGCGCTCGGGGGAAGCGTACGCGATGGCATGGCGTTGAGTGTGATGCTCGTTGCCTCCTTCGCCGTCTCCGCTGTGCTTGTTGCCACAGACGGCAACATGTTTGCAGGAGCCGCACTCCTCGGGGCAATCGTTGTTCTATGCCTCACACTCTACAGGATCGAGTGGGGACTGTACTTGTTCGTGGGATTTGTCCTGACGTTCGACCAGTTCGATATCCCCGGATTTGACCCGATCACCCTCAAAGTCGCATACTTTCACAATTTGAAAGAAATACCCTATCTGCCGAGCATCGGCGCGGCCGTATTGAATCCCCTGGAATGCCAGCTCCTTTTGCTTCTCCTGGTCTGGTTCGTCGTGACTTTCATGCGCAAACACTCCCGCCTGACCCGGGTCCCGGGATGGGGTGCCGCGCTCGTCTTCTTCTTTGGAGTCGTGGCGTTCCTCATCTATGGATTGCGACAAGGAGGGGAGTTTCTCCCGGCCCTGTGGGAGGTCCGTGCACTCTTCTACTTTGGGATTCTCTACTTCTTTGTGCCTCAGATCATCAAGAAGAAGGAGGATGTGCGCGCATTCTTCTGGGTTTGCACGACGGCGATTGCATTCAAGGCGTTCCAGGCGGACTATCGATTTGTGCGGATGGGTTTCTCCACAAGGGGTCTCGCAACCCTCACAAATCACGAAGACCCGTTGTTTATTCTCTCCCTCGTTGTCTTTCTGTTCGGACTCGTTCTCTTTGAAGCCCGGTCCAAACAAAAATGGGCTCTCATCGCTTTGCTCTTGCCGTTTGTGATTGCGTTCTATGTCGGACAACGGCGGGCCGCGTACGCCGCGATTGTGCCGATGATGCTGGTCCTTGTCATGCTCCTTCCTCAAAAACAGCGCTGGATGCTCGTGAAGAATGGATTTGTGATCTTCATCGTCGTCGTGCTCTATGCGGTTGTCTTCTGGGACAGTGAAAGCAGGATTGCATCTCCCCTGAAACTGATTAAGACGGGCCTCGGGAATGACCGTGAGACAGCCGGCGAGCGGTACTATTCCAATCTGTACAGGGAATATGAAAAGTACAATCTTGCGGTGACCGCGCAGACTTCGCCCATCATCGGCATTGGATTCGGCAATAAATATGAAGAGCCGATGAAGCTTGCAAACATTCCTTTTCCGCTGCGCGACTACATACCACACAACGAAGTACTCTGGCTGATCGTGAAAACGGGCGCAGTCGGATTCACACTGTTCTGGTTCTTCCTCAATTCGTTCGCGTGCAACGGAGGCCGCGTTGTGATGAACCTCCGGGATCCGTACCTGCGTGCCGTGGTGGTGGTAGCTGTCGCCGCGGTCATCGGTCAAATCGTCGTTTCCTACTACGATCTTCAACTGACGTACTATCGCAATATGGTTTACCTCGGCGCAATGATGGGGCTTGTGCCCGCTGTGGAATCAATAGAAAAACGTGAGGCGCATGACAAGCAGCGTTGACAATGTCACTCGTGGTCCTGAGTTCGCTCAGACGTTTTCCCGCGAACGCTTTGAGGCAGCAAAGCAGCCGGAGCGGCTGTTCATTCTGGGTGTCAGAGTGGACAACCTCGACGCCCGGACTGCGCTGGAAGGAGTGTGCAGCGACATCGGTCGTCGGGTGAATAAGCCAATGAGGAAAGTGTTCTTCGCGAATGTCCACACTGTCCATCTTGCCGGGAAAGACGAGGATTTCCTGAACTGCGTGAATGCTGCAGATTGGGTCCTTCCCGACGGGAGTGGGTTGGCAATTGCAGGGCTGCTCTTTGAAAGCCCGATTCGTGAGAACCTGAACGGGACGGATTTTACGCCAAGAGTTCTTGAGAAGGCGGAAAGAAATGGATGGTCAGTCTACCTCCTCGGAGCTCATCCGGATGTGCTGCGATCCTGCACGCACGTTCTTAAGAGGCGTTTTCCGGGGCTGAAGATTGCTGGGAGCCATTCCGGATATTTCTCCCGCACAGACGAACCGGCGATCGTCGATGACATCAATACGTCCAATCCCGACATTCTCCTCGTGGCTCTCGGTTCGCCGCTGCAGGAACAATGGATAGAACGGCACGCGCACGAGCTGCGTGCCGGCGTTGCAATGGCTGTCGGCGGCCTTTTCGATTTCCTTTCCGGAAACAAGAAACGGGCACCGGGGTGGATGCGCAAGGCCGGCATCGAATGGGTCTATCGGTTTTTCCAGGACCCCGGGTCGAAATGGGATCGGGTTTTTATCGAGATACCATTATTCGTCGTCACTGTCTTCACAGCGTGGCTGAGAACCAGGGGGAGATCCATCGTCACGGGGATCTCAAGAATCTAGCATGAATCGCGACATTGCCATATCGGTTGCAAGGAATACAACGGTGATGATGACGTCCCAGGTCGTGACGTGGATTTCCAGCTTCATCCTCATGCTGTTCCTGCCGCGTTACCTGGGGAGCGCGGAATACGGCAGGCTTTATGTCGCGATCTCTGTGACAATGATGTTCCAGATGGTCATCGAGTTCGGAGGCCAGTACTTTGTGGCCAAGGAAGTCTCGCGTTCGCAGGAAAACATTCAGGGCCTGGTCGTCAATTCGGCGGTGATGAGAGGAATGCTCTGGGTGGTGTCGCTCA
>DATDNS010000396.1:0-7373 GCA_036518155.1 Bacteroidota bacterium | reverse complement strand
TGAGCTTCTCTACCGGCGGAGGTTCTCTCGAAGACGACTTTACCGTCACGCAAGGCTGGATTTCAAAAGACGAAAAGTTTACCGACGATTTGGACCTTGTGAGTTATAAGTTGCCGGGCCAGCCTCCAACGAGTGCCTTTCTGTCTCAAGTCAAGTACGACGGGATAGCCACCGGCAGCGGCTATTATCGGGTAAAGCCCGACCAGAACCAGTCCGGATCTACGCAACAGAACAACGGCGATATTCCAGTGACCGACGGGGTATTCATGTATCTGACCCAGTTCGCAACGTATCCGCCCTCACCGCAGGTGAGCGCATCGTTTTCAGGAAGCGGTACCAGTTTTACGTTCAGTGGAACATATCACGCCGACAGTACGTACGATGTTACTCCTTCCGGACAGAAGAATGCTCAATACAATGCATTGGTCTCGATTTCAATATCGCCCTATAAGGTGCCCACCGGCGTTACTGCTTCACAGGACAATCTTCCTAAGGCTTATCGGCTGTACTCGAATTACCCAAACCCGTTCAACCCGTCAACAATGATCTCGTACGATATTCCATCTGCCGGAAATGTGAAGCTGGTGGTGTATGATATGCTTGGAAGAAAAGTCGAAACGCTGGTGAACCAAAAGCAGAGCGCCGGAAAATATGGCGTTCGATTCGATGCCTCCCGGTTGGCCAGCGGGGTCTACTTCTACCAATTGCAGGCAGGATCGTTTGTTGCCACCAGGAAGTTGATCCTGTTAAAATAATCAGTGGTCACTGCTCAGTAGGGTGCAGGGCACGAAGATTAAGGTAATCAGCGCGCGATATTTTTTATCTGTAATCCACGATCATTCATAGGAGGAAAGAACAATGCGGTTCGTTACAAAAGCACGTTCGTTTGCAATTATCCTCGGTTTGTCGGCGGTATGTTCTGCCGCCGCTGTAGCGCAAATCACCATCACGGCAACCAACCTGACGAACCTTTTCGGGCCCGGGGCAACGGAGTTCACATATTCGAACCGCGACAGTTCGGAGACGATGAACGTCGGTATTCCGTCCAACTCAGTCGCGCAGGCGTGGGCGCTCCCCGCGTTCACCATTCTTGACTCCTCGGAGGTTGACAACGTTCCTCCCGCCTCCACCCCGTATGCGGCCGATTTTCCCGGAGCGACCTACGCCGAGACATTCTCAAGGACGGATACTGGTGTAACAGTACAATTCTACGAATACCTGCTCCTTTCCGGCGATTCACTATACTTCATGGGGGCCGCCGAGCATTTTTCCGGTTCGCCGGGCGGCCACGCAATCGACTCGACCGTTGTTCAGCACGGGTCGCGATTCATTCTGCATGTACCGATCTCACTGGGCAATGTCATTGTCAGCCGGCCTGACACTGCTGTCCTTGGCCCCGGCATATTCCAGGTTGTCACAACATCGACGACCTATGATGCCTACGGAACACTGACTCTTCCGAACGGTTCTTATCAGGCTCTTCGTTCCTATCAGGTCACGTCTTTCAGAGTCTACAACGGCAGCTCTCTGCTCAACAGCTCCACCGCTTACTCGCTTGTTTGGAGTACCCTCGAAGGACATCAATTGTCAGTAAGTATTGACTCGGGAGCTACTTCCGGTACGGTCAGCCTGCACTCGGTGTCCTGGACACGTGTTGCTCAGACTCCGACATTTGTCAGCACACGAGTTGAACCGCCTGCGAGTTTCGTCCTTGAGCAGAATTATCCAAATCCTTTCAATCCTTCAACGAACATATCATACACGGTTCCCAAACGATCACTTGTCACTGTCAGAGTGTATGACATGCTTGGACGTGAAGTAGCGACCCTCGTCGATGCTGAAAAAGAACCGGGATCGTACCGGGTGTCATTCGATGCGACAAAGCTCGCAGGTGGTGTCTACGTTTATCGCTTGCAGGCCGGCAACTTCACGGCAACGAAGAAACTTCTCTTGCTCAAATAGGGTGGATACTGAGGCTCGGAAAAAACTACGAAGTTTCGTAGTTGCTGCGTCGACACTCAGACATTATCTTACGTCCGCTTGTCGCGTTCCCGCCCGGATCGACAAGTCCGTTTGGAACTGATTGAATTTGTGTCAACCAACTACCGTTCAAAAACTCAGGAGGATTGTTCTATGCGTCAAACGATATACTTTGCGGTCGTTGCCACGGCCGTCGCCGTTGGCATGATGGGTTGCAGCAAAAGCAGTACAACGGCCCCCGTCACACCGACTGCACCGGCGTTTCCGTCGGTAACATTTAAAGGCCCGGCGACGGCTTCTACGGATGCCAATGCGCAGGCGACGATCGCTCTCGCGACCTCGGCCAACGCGTATTCGAACGGGGCAGTGTTCGCGACGTTCGCAGGAGTCAATCCCGCGCAGAGCGGTAATTCGTGGACGTGGAGTTACACGGCCGGGAACTGGAGTATCACATTCACCGAAACAAAACAGCCCGACGGCAGCTACACCTGGCAATGGGTGGAAAACGGTACCAATCCGAACAACCACGCGGTGTACAGCAATTGGACGTTCTTCTCCGGCAGCCGGAGCGCCGACGGGGCCAACGGAGACTGGAAGGTGTACTACGATAGCACGACGACCCTGAACGCCGAGTTCACGTGGTCGACGGTTTCCGGTGTAAAAACCGGCAGCCTCAAAGTGTATGCATCGAACGGCATAACGATCACCGATCAAATGACCGTCATCAATAATACAGACGGTTCCGGTGAAGTCGATGTCTATACGGGTGCTGTCGTCACGTACAAATCCACCTGGAGTGCAAACGGATCGGGAACGTGGTGGACCTACAGCAACACGGGCACGCAGACAGGTACGGGAACCTGGTCATAACTTCACGATCGAAGCAGGAATGCGGGGAACCTGCCCCGCATTTCTGTATTATTATACCGCAAGAGTTCATCGCTTCATCCGATACCCCGCTTCCTCGGACAACACACCATTGCCTTCGTCGCTTCCGTTGACAGGAGTCACACACCAGTTGTATACCACGGCCGAAACGCATACCTTGTTCATGGCTCAGGGTCGAATGCCCGGGCTTTGATCTCATCGTCCACGAATATTATTGTGAATCAAGGAGACTCATCACTATGCGAATCAGGTATCAACTCTCTATTATTGGTCTGGCTCTCGCCCTCATTGCGACAGGTTGCGATAAACTGAAAAACAGCACCGAACCGCAAACCGCGCCGACGTTCCCAACGCTCTCGCTCAAGGGACCGAATACCACGTCGGGCGACACCCATGCCCAACAGACGATAACGACGATCACCACACTCAATGCGCAGATTTCCCCGGCGTATCTGGCCCTCGTGGCATCATTGACTCCAACGCAGAACGGTGATACGTGGACGTGGCTCCTGTCGCAGGGAACACTCACCCTGACAACGACGGCAACAAAGCAGCCCGATGGAAGCTTCGCGTGGACGGTCAAAGTCAACGGCACCGACCCAACAACGGACTCCACCTACACCAACTGGGTCGCTCTGTCGGGCACGTCGAGCGCCGACGCCAAATCCGGCAATTTCAACACCTATTTAGTAAACTCAACAACGCCCGCGGGCAACGTTGTCTGGTCAAAGGACGCGAGCGGCAATCTCACGGCTACCTTTACCTACTACGTCAACGGGACACCAACGGGCAAGGCCGTTGTCGTGAACAATACCGACAACTCGGGCGAGCTGCAGATGTTCACGGGAACAACAATGACGAGCAAATCCGTCTGGGCGGCGAACGGGTCGGGAACGTGGTGGACATACGAGATCGGTACGGGGACACAAACCGGTACCGGGACCTGGAGTTAGCGCCGGTCCCAAACGCATCATCGTTACCAACAAAAGGCTCTGTGATGAACAGAGCCTTTTTCTTTCGACTGCACCGAAAATGTTTTGACGAGTCATTGGTTCTGATCCACTTCGGCAAATGTTCGTAACTTCCATTCGATTTTTCCGCGCGGCAACGTGAGACCCTCCGTGGAATTGTCAGAAATGAAAACCGACAATTTGCATCGCGCGAACGGTTGTCAAATCTGACATTGCAATAGAAAAATTTCTTGATGTTGCTCCAAGGAATACTGACATTGATGTGTGTAGAAGGATACCGACCCGCTCGTCGATTGCGCCGCCGATTTTTTCCCGTCACGAATGTGTGTGAAAGCTTCAATCCCGCCGAGAGGAATGGCGCGGGATTGTTCTTCGCAACAACAGCTTTCGCGGCAGAAAAACGCACAACCGGCAGGACACGTCGCGGCGGTTTTCTACGGACAACGTTCTACCATTCGTAACTCAACCACACCAAAGGAGGCTTTGTCTATGCGTACCAGGCACTTTTTGTTCACGCTCGGGACGGCACTTGCTCTTGTGGCGGGGGGATGCGACAAAAAAGACTCGACAACAACAGGACCACAAACAAACACACCGCCGCCATTTCCATCGGTGACTGTCACGGGACCGTCCACAACTTCCTCAGACACGTATGCACAGACGACGATCGCCTACGCGACCGCATTCGGCGCGTTGACCAACCCTGCGATGTTTACTCCGTTCAGCGGACAAAATTCCGTGCAATCCGGAAATACGTGGACCTGGACGGTTACGGCGGGGACATTGACAATAACGTTCACAACGACCAAGGAAGCGGACGGAAGCTACACGTGGTCGTGGAAACAGAACGGCTATGATTCAAGCTCCCATACCACGTACGTGAACTGGGTCTTCATCTCCGGCAGCCGGAGTGCCGATGGCAAAAACGGGGAATGGATGATCTACGAAGACAACACCACAACGCTGTCCGCTCGCCTTACCTGGGCGACGAACGCCGGCGGCACATTGACCGCGACGTGGTTCGGCTATACGAACGGCGTGATCACCGACAAACTTGTCATCGTCAATAATTCCGACAAGTCCGGAGAACTCACTGTCTACGACGGAACCGTCCTGATTTTCAAATCCACCTGGATAGCAAATGGATCCGGAACGTGGTGGACGTACAGCAGTTCGACCGGTTTGCAGACCGGCACGGGGACCTGGAGTTAGCGCTGGTTCCGAAAACGCCATCGTGAGCGACGAAAGGCTCCGTGATGAACGGGGCCTTTTTGTTTGCACAGAGATGAGGGATAATGCAACGGGCAGCCGAATATTGATGTTCATTTTTCGGTGGCAGGAAATGGTTTCTACTCCTATCTTGGTGCATCACAATGCTTCGTCACCACTCGATCAAAATTGCGCATGGCACAACTTCCTCCACGTCAGGAAATGGAGCGCGCACGGCTTGCCCGCGACGCTTCGTATAACGGTATCTTCTTCATCGGCATTCGCTCAACCGGGGTCTTCTGCAAACCCTCGTGCCCTTCGCGAAGATCACTTCCGCACAATGTCGTGTACTTCTCAGCTGCCCGCGAAGCAGTGTTCGCAGGTTTTCGGCCTTGCAAGCGATGTCATCCCTTGTCGGAGAACGGGACAACGCCAGACTGGGTCACCGCGCTTTTGAAACGGATCGAACAAAACCCGACCGGACGCTACTCCGACGGCTACCTCCGCTCAATCGATATAGAACCTGCCCGTGCACGCCGATACTTCAAGAGAACCTACGGCATGACCTTCCAGGCATACTGCCGCGGACGACGGCTGGGGAAGGCCTTTGAACAGATTCGTCTCGGTGTCAACCTCGATGATGTCGCTCTGGGGTACGGTTATGATTCGCACAGCGGTTTCCGCGATGCGTTTTCCCGCACGTTCGGGAAGGCGCCGGGACGGAGCAGGACTTCAGATTGCATCCTCGTCTCGTGGATTGAGAGCCCGCTCGGTCCCTTGCTGACAGCGGCGACGTCCGCCGGGGTCTGCCTGCTGGAGTTTACCGACCGCCGCATGCTCGATGCGCAATTCGCGACGCTTCGAAAACGGTTTGTTTGTGCGATTATTCCAGGCGAAAACAACCACATCGTCCATCTCAAGAGAGAACTTTCGGAGTACTTCGAAGGTTCGCGCAGACGTTTCACCGTTCCGCTAGTGTATCCGGGAACTGCGTTCCAGCAAAAAGTCTGGAATCAGCTGCTCCGAATTCCCTTCGGCAGAACCGTTTCGTACGAAGACATCGCCCGACGGATCGGTTCTCCGAGGGCACATCGCGCCGTCGGGCACGCCAATGGTCTCAACCGTATAGCTATAGTCATTCCGTGCCACAGAGTTGTCAATAAGAGCGGGGAGCTGGGCGGCTACGGTGGAGGACTCTGGCGCAAGCGGAAACTTCTGGATTTGGAATGCGGGAAGGCGTCAACTACTTCATCAAAGGTTTTCCACGGTAGGATGCCATCCGGGTCCAAGCGGGAATTGGAGCTCATCCATGCCTGAAGAAAAGGAATACGTGCTCGGCACGCACGACGACGAGATCACTCGTCTCGGATTGCAGCACCGCGTCTGGAGGCCTCGAGCACTGGACGCCTGGCGCCGGGCGGGGTTTACTTCTGGCCAGACAATATTGGATATCGGCTGCGGTCCCGGGTACGCTTCTCTCGATCTTGCAGAGATCGTCGGTCCAGCGGGTAAGGTCGTTGCCATCGACAAGTCGCGGCGCTTTCTCGACGCCCTCGGATCCACTCAACGTCAGCGTGGGTTGACCAACATTGTGACCAACGAACTGGACCTCGACTCTGCAATCCTGCCAGCCATCAAGGCCGACGGCGCGTGGGCGCGCTGGATCTTTGCTTTCGTCAGGCACCCGCGTGAACTTCTTGCCCGTGCAGCGAAACTGCTCAACCCTGGAGGTGTTTTCGTCATCCACGAGTACATCGATTATTCAACGTGGCGACTCGCACCCGGATTGCCTGCGCTTGAAGAGTATGTGCAGGCGGTTATGGAGAGTTGGCGGGCCGACGGGGGCGAGCCGGATATCGGCCGCGAACTTCCTTCGTGGCTCAATGAGCTGGGGTTCGAACTGAAGACTCTCAATCCCATCGTCGACATTGTCCCCGCCTCAAACTATGTTTGGCAGTGGCCAAAGGCGTTCATCGAGGTGGGGATTCAACGACTCGTCGATCTCGGCAGGATGACACAACGACGAGCAGGCGAAATTCTCGCGGCATTCGCGGAGGCGGAACAATCCCCGAATACATTGATGATCACTCCCCTCGTCCTTGAAATCATTGCCGTTCGCGGCTAGGCCGGTGGAGACCACCTCTATGACAGTTTCCGATGGCAAGGTGGCCGCCACTGTGTGCTGCAGTTTTTTCCTGGTTACAAGAAATGAACGGACTCGTAAAAACCGCCCCGAAGGTCATTCTTCTTCTCGTTGTCGGGATGCCGGTTACATTCATACTGACGATTGTGCTTTCACCGTTCTGGTCCTGGATTGAATCCAGC
>DATDNS010000395.1:0-3119 GCA_036518155.1 Bacteroidota bacterium | reverse complement strand
GTGCGGAACCGGGGGAGATTCGCTCGGGACCTTTAACATTTCTACGATCGCAGCGTTCGTTGTTGCCGGCGCGGGCGTCACGGTTGCCAAGCACGGCAACAGATCGGTTTCGAGCAAGAGCGGCAGCGCCGATTTGCTGATGGCACTCGGCGTAAACGTCCAATGCGCTCCGCCAAGAGTGCAGGATTGCATCAACTCGGTCGGCATAGGATTTCTCTTCGCACCGATGTTTCATCCGGCGATGAAATTTGTCGGGAAGACACGAGCTGAGCTCGGCATACGGACAATTTTCAACATGCTTGGCCCCATTACGAATCCGGCTGGCGTGCGCAAACAGCTCATCGGGACATACCAGGCAACTGTCGCACCAAAACTGGCCCAGGCAATCGAACGACTTTCAACCGACAAAACCTGCGTCGTTCACAGCAAGGATGGACTGGACGAAGTTGCCTTGTCCGGCGATACAACAGTCTACGAAGTGGAACAACAGAGGCCGCCGAGACAATACGAGGTCAACCCCTCGTTCTTCAACCTTCCGACGCAGCCACTTTCGGCTCTCAAAGGTGGAAGTCCGGCAGAGAACGCGACGATTGCACAACACGTCCTTGGCAGGAATCCGGGGCCTGCGCGGGACGTTGTCCTTGCCAACGCTGCCTTCGGAATCTATGTTGCCGGTAAAGCCCGAACGCTTCACGAAGGGAGCGCGATGGCTGCCGAGGCAATCGACTCGGGCCGCGCAATGGAGAAACTGAGACGGATGGTGGAGTTCACGAACGCATGATGAATTTTCTCGATACGATTCTCAGCCGCAAGCGGGAAGAAATCAGCGAAGGAAAGAAGGCGATGAGTCTTTCGCAACTTAGGGATCGCCCATTTTTTTCTCTCCCTAACCGCTCACTCGCAGCAGCCCTCAGGCACAACGGGTTGGCGATCATTGCGGAAATCAAAAAAGCTTCGCCTTCCAAAGGCGTCCTCCGGGTGCAGTTTGACCACAAACAGATCGCCCGCCAGTTCGTTGACGCCGGGGCAAAGGCCCTTTCGATCCTCACGGATGAGGAATTCTTTCAGGGACACCGATGGTACCTCGAAGATTTGCGGCAATCAGTGCCGATTCCTTTACTGAGGAAAGACTTCATCATCGATTCATATCAACTGTATGAATCAAAAGCGTTCGGCGCCGATGCCGTCCTCCTCATCGCAGCAGCACTCGACCCGGGCAACCTGGCCGAGCTTCTCCACGAGGCCGAGGAAATCGGACTCGAGTGCCTCGTCGAAGTACATTCGGAAAAGGAAATAGACGCGTTAGCGGGAATCAACGCACACCTTTTCGGCGTTAACAATAGGAACCTTTCGACGTTTGAAACCGATTTGAACATTTCAGTCGGGCTCAGGAACAGGCTTCCCGCTACTGCGGTGGCAGTAAGCGAAAGCGGCATCAATTCTGTGGACGACCTGAGGTTGCTTGCTGACCATGGATACGACGCCGTCTTGATCGGCGAAACACTGATGAAATCGGAAGATCCCGGGGACGCTTTGCGACTGCTGATAGACGGAATTGAGGAGCGATGATCACACGCGTGAAGATTTGCGGGATTACCAGGGCGGAGGATGCCGAGGCAGCGGCGGATTTGGGTGCGGCAGCCGTTGGCTTCATTTTCGTGAAGAATAGTCCCCGCTCAATCGATCCTGACAAGGCGCGACACATTATTCACGCACTTCCCCCGTTCGTGACACCGGTGGGAGTGCTTGCCGACACGTCCCGTGCCGAGGCGCTGGCGGCTATCGCGAAATCGGGTGTTCGGTGTCTCCAGCTTCACGGCAAAGAGGATTCACGGGAGTTCGCCGATCTTCCGATTCCGGTTTACAGGGTGTACCGCGTTTCTCCCGAATTCGATCCGGCGACGCTTAAGGAGAACGGAGGAAGCACGTTCATGCTTGACACGTTCGTTGACGGCATTGCGGGAGGCACCGGAACGACATTCGACTGGAAAATCGCGATCGAGGCAAAGCAATTCGGCCGCCTCATCCTGAGTGGAGGCATCAACCCTGAGAATGTCGCCGAAGCGATCCGGCGCGTTGCACCATACGCCATCGATGTCAGCAGTGGTGTTGAACGTTCACCGGGAGTCAAAGATTATCAAAAGATGCAATCACTGTTTGAGGCAATTCGCCGTGTAGAGGTGACCCATAGTTAGGCAATTATAAAGGAAAGCAAAAATTCAAACAAGCGCATAATGACGGAGAACTAATGCTGGTATTGATGAAGCATAATGCAACAGAGGAAGATATTTTCAAGGTCAAACAGAAGATTTCTTCTCTAGGATACAAGGCCCACGAAATTCCCGGCGCGCTGCGCACCGCCATCGGCATCACGGGGAACAACGGGAAGATCGACCCCGAAAATTTTACGATGATGCCGGGAGTTGAAGATGCAATCCGCGTAACGAAACCGTACAAGCTTGTGGGGAGAGACGCGAAACCGGAAAATTCAAAGATTCGTGTCGGGGAAGAAACAATCGGAGGGCCTGAACTCGCGATTATTGCCGGGCCGTGTTCCGTGGAAAGCTGGGACCAGTTGATCGCGGCTGCACGCGCGGTGAAGGAGGCCGGCGTAAAATTTCTTCGCGGCGGTGCGTTCAAACCCCGAACGTCACCGTATTCGTTTCAGGGTATGAAAGAGGAAGGGTTGGTGCTCCTGCGCGAAGCCCGTGCGCAGACCGGGCTTAAGATCGTCACGGAAGTAAAGGACATCCTGACGCTTTCTGCCGTCGCAGAAGTTGCGGACGTGATCCAGATTGGCGCACGGAATATGACCAACTTCGGGTTGTTGGAAGCGGTCGGCGAATTGAGGACACCCGTGTTACTGAAGCGCGGAATCTCTTCCACCATCGAAGAACTGCTCATGGCGGCTGAGTACATTCTTGCACGCGGCAATCTGAACGTGATCCTTTGTGAACGCGGCATCCGCACGTTCGAACCATACACACGCAACACACTTGATTTGAATGCAGTACCGGTTATCAAAAGACTTTCTCATTTACCGATCATCGTCGATCCGAGCCACGGAATCGGCATGTGGGAAGGCGTCTCTTCGATGGCGCTGGCCGGCATCGCTGCAG
>DATDNS010000394.1:0-2444 GCA_036518155.1 Bacteroidota bacterium | reverse complement strand
TACAACGAGATGTTGTGCAGACTCAATCTTGCCAAAGCTCAGCTTGCGTTGAACGATACGGAAGGCGTGGAAACACAAGTTGCATCGATCCTTGCGTATGAACATTTTGAGTTCCCAGAAAATCTCCTCGAACGCGCTAAGAACAAGTTTGAACAGGCTCGAAACATTCGGGCACAACTCGTTGTTAAAGAAGAAAAGCACCGTTAGATCCGGACGATCGATTCATGATGAATAACGGTCAATACAAGAAGAAGCTCGACGACCTCCTCGCCGTGTGTCGAAAAAATCTTCGCTCGGTCGACGAAGACCTGCTGACGCGGGCTTTCGCGATGAGCCTTGAAGCGCACAAGCACAACATTCGCGCATCCGGTGAGCCCTATTTTCACCATCCGTACGAGGTGGCGCTTGTTGTCGCAAAAGAAATCCCGCTGGACGACATCTCTGTCGCCAGCGCGCTGTTGCACGATGTTGTTGAGGATACTGAAGTCGAGTTGAAAGACATCAGGGCTGAATTCGGCGACACGATCGCGGATATTGTCGACGGCGCGACGAAAATTACCGACATTTTCGAAAGCCACGAGGTCACGCAGGCTGAAACCTACAGGAAACTTCTGTTGTCGATGGTGAACGACATCCGCGTCATGCTCGTGAAATTTGCGGATCGGCTGCACAATATGCGGACGCTTGAGTATCTTCCTCCTGAGAAACAGTTGCGCATGGCGAAGGAAACGCTCGACATCTACGCGCCGTTCGCCCACAGGTTCGGGTTGGGAAAGCTCAAGTGGGAATTGGAAGATCTCTCCTTCAAGCATTTGTACCGGAATGAGTATGACCAGGTCGCACGGCAGTTAAAATCCCGACGCAGGGAGCGGGAGCATTATATCAACCGGTTCGTCGTGCCGATCAAAAAACGTCTTGATGAGCAGGAATTCAAGTATGAAATCGAGGGAAGGCCGAAACATATCTACAGTATTTATAACAAGATGGTGAAGCGGGCAAAGCCGCTTGATGAAATCTATGACCTGTTCGCTGTGAGGATAATTCTCGACGCCAAAGACAACAGTGACTGCTTCATTGTCTACGGCTTTGTCTCGGAGATTTACAAGCCGGTCGCCGAGCGCTTCAAAGATTATATTTCAATCCCTAAGCAAAATGGATATCAGTCGATCCATACGACCGTCATAGGGCCGGAAGGTCGGATGGTCGAAGTACAGATTCGCACCCGCGGGATGCACGAAATAGCGGAAAAGGGAGTCGCAGCGCACTGGATGTACAAGGAGAACAGAACCCCGCTGGATAAGGAGCTCGAGAGCTGGATCAATTGGGTGCGTGAAATCTTCGAACAGAAGAACGACGAAACGCCAAAACAATTGATGGAAAGCTTCAAGCTCAATCTTTACCAGGAAGAGATCTATGTGTTTACGCCGAAAGGAGATTTGAAGATCCTGCCGAGAAATGCAACGCCCATCGATTTCGCGTTCGAGATACATTCAAATGTCGGCTTCCATTGTATCGGCGCAAAAGTCAACGGCCGCATTGTTCCTCTGAATACGCTCTTGCGGAGCGGCGATCAGGTCGAAATCATCACTTCGAAGAATCAGAAGCCGAACCCCGATTGGGAGCAGATCGCCATCACCCACAAAGCGAAGCAACACATCCGCAAATGGGTTCGGGAGGAAACCCGCAAAAAATCCGAAGAAGGCCGCGACCTGTGGCTGAAGAAACTCAAGAAACACAAGTTTCACATCGCGGATGATGACCTTGCAAAATATGCACACGGGGTCCGTGTCGAAAATTTGCAGGATTTCTTTGTGGCAATCAAAGAAGGAAAACTCGATTCCGATGATATTATCGAAGACCTGGTCGTTCGGTCGAAACACCCCGGTGGGGATTCGCAAAGGCCGGAGGCAATCGAATCGAAATCATTGTTTGATCGATTTATCACTTCCGCCCGTGAAATCACCAGCGGAATCTCCGTTCTCGGTTCCACCGAAAATTTCCTGCATCAATACGCAAAATGCTGCAACCCCATTCCGGGGGATGAAATTGTCGGTTTTGTCACTGTCGGAGAAGGTATCAAGATCCATCGCAAAGACTGCAAAAATGTAATATCCATGCGTATGACGGAAAGTGAACGGCTGGTCGATGTGAGCTGGCCGAATACCAACGGTCCGGAATTCATTGCTGCACTCCACATTGCCGGAAAAGACCGGCCTGCATTGTTGAGTGACATCACCCACTCCATCTCCATGTTCGAGAATACGAATATTCGAAGCGTGAACATGGATTCAAAAGGCCCGATTTTCGAGGGGCAAATTATTGTTTACGTGAAAAATACGGAACATTTGAAGCGGTTATTGGAACGGTTGAAGCGCGTCGATGGAGTGCTGGAGGCTGAACGATTCCTCGGTTGACTCTCGTATGAATTCGCAGAAACGCATCTT
>DATDNS010000393.1:0-3254 GCA_036518155.1 Bacteroidota bacterium | reverse complement strand
CAATGCCGCGAACACTACTCCATGAACTACCGGCCGGAGGATATCAATGATTGCGACGGCTGACGTTCTGCAACCGGAGGCCTTTTGGTTGGTTGCGCGAAATGTGAAATCAGGCCTTGTGCAATGGGAAAAGGAATTGACAATTGCGCGTATTGTCCCGATTATGCCTGCAGAACGCTTGAGGTGTTCCTGAACAATGAACCCACTGCACGCGCTCGATTGGACAAAATCAGAGGACACGCCTCCGAACAATAATCTTTCGGTGATGCAAACTGTGCTTTCGGTACCCCCGATCCACGGCTCAATTCTCAGCGGGGCGGTGCGCCTCCGTGCATACATTGTTCTCACCATCCTGATTTCAGCGGTTGTTTCAGGAGAATCTGCGGGTCAGTCTCTCCTCGGCGTGAAAGCGGACTTCATCAACAAGCCGTCGTACGGTTTTCGCGTCGCTCTTGATGCGCCATTCAGTATCTTCGAAGTCTCGCCCTTGACCACGACGTTCGTGAAATTCAAGGATGACGGTACCGTTCGCGTATCGCTCAACGCAATTCTCTCCCTGCCATTCCTTGCGTTCGAGCTGACATCCGATTCGAGCACAACGTTGTCACTCGAGGAATTGGCTGCAGTCCTTCTCATCGTCCCACAGTCCATCGCAAATTCGCGGTTCCGGCTGCCGTTTGGCAGAAAGGATCTTCTTCTTTCGGCGGGATTCAACACCGATCTCTATAGTTTTAAAAATGTTGAGATCTATTCCGAATTCTTCATGGGGATCCAGTGGCGGTTCTCGCATTGCGCCATACAAATCCACGAGGCAATTCCTCTCATCAAAGTTCATTCTCTGGATAAGCGCCCCTATACGGCCGCCAGTGTAAGCGTTTACTTTTCCGCGGGCTAATCATCGATACGACGAGAAGTGGGTGATTGAGCAGGAAATTGAGCAGGAAAATGCTATGATTGTTTTGGTATTTTCACCATTCCTTTGCACATTTGATTGTCCGTGTTGTCGTGAACGCCCGAGCGTAGCCAACTCCAGGGCAACAACAAAAGCACCGGGTTCTAAACAACTATCGTCACGTACCATGATCATTTGCCATCCGATGTAATCTATGACTCCGCTCAAATGGTTTTCAGTGGCAGGTTATGTCATCATGGTTATTGCTCTTGTCGCACTTATCTATTTGGGAGGATTGTTTTCAACGTCGATTCCGGTAATCGTCATTCAAGTTCTCTCAGCGAGCCTTATGGTCTGGGCGAGGATCACATTTGGGTCACGGAGTTTCCATTACGCCGCCAACGCCACAAAAGGGGGTCTGGTGACGACGGGTCCGTACCGCTACGTGCGACATCCGATCTACGCGTCGATCATCTATTTTGCCGTAGCAGGGGTCGCAGGGAATTGGTCCCTCACAAATGCGTTGCTGGCGGGGGTTGTTTGCGCAGGGGCCGCAATCAGAATCTTCTGCGAAGAGCGGCTCATCGTTGTTGAGTATCCCGAATACACGGAGTATGCAAGTCGGACCAGGAGAGTCCTTCCTTTTATCCTCTAAGCTGAACTTTTTTTGGACCGTTTGTTAGAATCATTCGAGAGGTATTCATTTCATGGCGACGCACATTGCATCCCCTTCAATCATCAAGGCCGCCGGGAACAAGCAGAAAATCATCGAAGAGTTCATTGGACGGGTCAATTCGAACAATGAGGACGTCAGCATTGCACGTATGAAAAGCCCTCAAGGTTGGCTCGAACCCGGCCAGACGCCGGCATTCACCGAGTTTACGATCGTCCTTTCAGGAATGGTCCGCGTGACAACAAAACAGGGATCGACAGACGTCAGGGCCGACGAGGCAATCATCGTCCAAAAAGGGGAGTGGGTTCAATACAGTACACCTGAATCGCCGGGCGCCGAGTATATTGCAGTCTGCATTCCGGCGTTTTCACCTGCAACCGTCCATCGCGATCACGAGGGCTAGTGTCGGCTTTGCCGGCAGTTGCAACCCCTGATATCTTTTAATACATTGGTTTCAATTTTTTCTGCTTCGAACCACGGTCGCCCCACGCACAATCGTTCATTATGTCCACTCGTTTGAAGGTCGTCGTTGGTATCGCTGCGACACTCCTTATCCTTGTCGTCATCGGAGGGGCGCTCACCTACTATCTTATCAGCCGGTCATTCCCTGAGACTTCCGGAAGCCAAACAATCAAAGGGCTGAAGGCCGAGGTTCGGATTTATCGCGATGACTTTGGTGTTCCGCACATTTACGCTGCTTCTGACGCCGACGGGTATTTCGCGGTAGGGTATGTCCAGGCACAGGATCGGCTCTGGCAGATGGAACTCATTCGTCGTGCAGGGTCGGGTCGGCTTTCCGAAATTCTCGGTGCGCCTGCGTTGAACGCCGATCGATTGTTCCGGACTCTTGGCTTGTCGCGAATTGCCAGGAGGAATGCAGAATTGCTCGACCCTGCGGTGCGGAATGCACTGCAGGCGTATGCGGATGGCGTCAATGCGTTCATCGTATCGCATAGAGGCAAATATCCGATCGAATTTGACATGTTGAACGTCGAGCCGGAACCGTGGACGATTGAACAATCCCTCGTTGTCAGCCGCCTGATGGCGTGGGAATTGAACATGGCCAGGTGGACCGACATTCTGATGGGCGAATTAATCCAGCGGTTCGGCGAAGAGAGGGCCAAGGATCTGTTCCCGTACTGGCCCGATGGTGCGCCGTTCATTCTCCCAAAGGAACAAAAAGGTAAGAAAGCGGTCTCGATGCCAACGCAGTTGATGGAAGCGGACCAGTCGTATCGAAGACTCATGGGCATCGAAGACCTCTCGTCAGGCAGCAATGCCTGGGTTGTTGCGGGGACGAAAACGATGAGCGGCAAGCCGATTGTTGCGAACGACCCCCATCTGATGCTTATGGCCCCCGGACGATGGTTCGAACTCCATCTTCACACACCCAATGTCGATGTCGCAGGGCCAAGTATCGCCGGTGTGCCGTTCGTCGTGATCGGACGCAACGAGCGGATCGCCTGGGGTGTCACGAACGCGATGATGGATGACGCCGACTACTACGTGGAAGATGTCGATTCGGTGCAGTTCCCAACCCGTTACTTGTACAAGAATGATTGGCATCCTGTCATTCAATACGCCGACACGATTGTTGTTAAAGACTCACTTCCGGTCGTCTACACATCATACTGGACCCAGCACGGGCCAATCGTCAACCGTATTGAGTCAAGCGCTCATTTCTCACCT
>DATDNS010000392.1:0-6460 GCA_036518155.1 Bacteroidota bacterium | reverse complement strand
CTCTTTTTGTTGAATTCTTAGTGGTTTTTGCCAATTTTTGCGCAAAAGTATACTGATTTTTACCGTCAATGTCAATCCAGAGTCGTGTTCCTTAAAACAACCAGAATCTCACGCCCCCACCATAGAGAATCTCCTTTCCTTAGCCTCCGGTCCAACGGCCGAGCTCATCTTCGCCAATTCTTTTCGGCGGGTGACGAGGATAGAAGAGTCCCGAGCCGGGAGCGTGATGACCCGCGAAGCAAAGGAACTGAAAGCACTAGACGATAGAAAGCTGCCCCGGTAAGTCCTGCAACTCCAACAATTCTGGTTTTCGATCGGCTTCGGACTGCTCCAACCTTGAACTGCGGCAGTCTCGCCTTATCATTGCACAACCGCAGCCATTGTCAGGGCTTCTGAATCGCCAATTATTTCAGAATTCGTCTTTCTAGTTACGGTGATTTGCCGTATATTTTTCAAATTTGCGAATCTTTTCAATTGGAATTGGAGCATTGTCTCATGCTGAAGGATCTTAGTAAAATGCAGTTTCACGAAAATATCCTCTCTACCGTTGGCAACACTCCCCTTGTCAAACTGAATAAAATCACGCTTGGCTATAAACCGCAGATTTTCGTGAAGTTGGAATCCGTTAATCCGGGTGGGTCGGTCAAGGACCGGATTGGGCTTGATATCATCGAAGACGCAGAACGGGAAGGCAGGTTAAGACCGGGGGGCACCATCGTGGAGGCGACGTCCGGCAATACGGGACTCGGACTTGCGATTGCGGCCGCCGTCAAGGGGTATCGATGCATCTGCACGATGCCGGACAAGATGAGCAAGGAGAAGATCCGCATTCTCAAAGCCTACGGCGCGGAAGTCATTGTGACGCCAACCGCTGTGCCTCACGAATCGCCGGAAAGCTATACTGAAGTTGCGAAACGCATCGTTCGGGAGACTCCGAATTCGATTCTGGCCAACCAGTATTACAATCCAAAGAATCCCGAAGCACACTACAAAACGACCGGACCAGAACTTTGGGAGCAAACTGCTGGACAGATCGACTACTTTGTGTCCGGGATCGGCACCGGGGGAACCATTACCGGAGTCGGAAAGTATTTGAAGGAAAAAAATCCAAAGATTAAGATTGTCGCCGGAGATCCGAAAGGTTCGATCCTCAGGGAATATTTCTATACCAAGAAGGCAACTCCCGCTCCGAAGGTTTATCACGTAGAAGGCATCGGTCAGGATTTTCTTCCCGGCGTGCTCGATTTCCAGTACATCGACGAGATCATCGAAATATCGGACAAAGAATCATTCCTTCTTGCGCGGCGGCTCACCAGGGAGGAAGGAATTTTCGTCGGCGGATCTTCGGGGACTGCTCTGGCTGCGACGTTGAAGTTGGCCGAGCGACTTACGGAGAAGGACGTCGTCGTGACTCTCCTTCCGGATTCCGGAGAACGCTATGTCAGCAAGATGTACAACGACGACTGGATGCGGGAGAATCGTTACCTCATCCCCGAAAAGATCACTGTCAGGTTCATCCTCGAGAGCAAGAAGGGATTTCACGGATTGCTTTCAATCGACACGGCTTCGACAGTACGAAAAGCGCTGGATATCATCAACCAAAACAACGTCTCCCAGCTTCCCGTGTTCAAGGACGGGAAATCGGTGGGAAGCGTGGAAGAAAGCGACCTCATGAGTGCAGCGCTTGGCAACCCTGCGCTCTTCGACACACCGGTACATAAGGTGATGACGCCCCCCTTCCCGACGCTTCATATCGACGAGCTCATCAACCAGGCAATCACGCTGATGTCGAAGAAACATTCTGCACTCCTCGTCGAAGAAGAGGGAAAGATCGTCGGCATCCTCACGCGGTTCGATGTTATCGAGTATATGGCGAGATGAAGGAGCGGGCAATCAAGTAGGAAGTAGGGAAAAAAGAGGTACACGTAACGGAAGATTTATGATTTGCACGTTAACGGCTGTGATTGGCTACACAGTACGAGCTGTCTTAAGCAACTGACCGACAACTTCTGACATCAAAGGCAATTCATGGGCTTTTCAACAAAAGCAGTTCACGCAGGCATTGAACCGGATCCGTCCACCGGGTCTCTCATGACTCCCGTCCATCTGACGTCCACCTATTACCAGGAAGGGTTGGGCGTCAACAAAGGGTACGAGTATGCGCGGGTTTCAAACCCAACGCGGACAGCGTTGGAACAAAACATCGCCGCGCTCGAAGTCGGCAAGGAAGGATTGGCGTTTGGCTCGGGGATGGCTGCCATAAGCGCGCTGTTCCACGTTCTGAAATCAGGCGACCACGTCGTGGCTTCCCAAAATGTGTACGGCGGCACGTACCGGTTGGGCAAACTTGTCCTCAACAATTACGGTCTCGATTTTGATTTTGTCGACACAACAAACCTCAAGGATATCGCGTCGGCGATCAAGCCTGCCACCAGAATGGTCTTTATCGAAACGCCGACGAATCCGACGATGGAAATTACCGACCTCGAGGGTGTTGCGAAGCTCTGCAAAAGCCGGGGCATCCTCTCCATCGTCGACAATACGTTCGCCACTCCCTATCTGCAGAGACCGTTGGAACTCGGCATCGATGTCGTCCTCCACAGTGCGACGAAATACCTGAACGGCCACAGCGATATGCTGGGCGGTCTCATTGTCCTCAACGATTCTGCTTTGATTGAGAAGCTTCGATTCATCCAGAAATCCGTTGGCGGCATTCTCAGCCCGTTTGAGGCGTGGATGTGTCTGCGGGGTATCAAGACGCTCCCTTTGCGCATGGAGCGTCATTGCGCCAACGCGGCCGAAGTTGCGAAGTTTCTGAGCAAACAGAAGCAGGTGAAGACCGTGAACTACCCGGGACTTTCCTCGCATCCTCAGCACAAACTTGCCCGGAAGCAAATGAGCGGGTTCGGCGGCATGATTTCTTTCGACCTCAGGTCGATTGAACGCGCCAAGTCGTTCCTCAAACGTGTCAAGCTCTGTGCGTTGGCGGAAAGCCTCGGCGGGGTCGAAACATTGATTTCGCATCCGGCAACCATGACGCACGCATCAGTCCCCCAAAAACAGAGGGAGAAGATCGGCGTAACGGATGGCTTGGTGCGCATTTCGGTGGGAATCGAAGATGTGGAAGACATCATTGCCGATCTGAAGCAGGCTCTGGCCGGGCTCTGATTCTCCGGCTACTTTGGCATAATATCCGGCTTGACCAGTGCCCAGGCGGCAAGCGTCATCCCGTCCCAGACCTTTCGCCTCTTGATCATCACATCGAGATCCGAAGGGCTTATTGCCAGAATCTCGAACTCTTCGGTGGCGTCGGGTTTGGCCGTAGACACCTGTAACTGACGCGCCAGATAGACCGCGCAAATCTCGTTCGTGACTCCATTGTAAGGATTGAATTCTCCCACTCGTTTCATCTCGTCCGCCGTATACCCTGTCTCTTCTTCAAGCTCAAGTCGTGCCATTTCATCGTACGATTTGCCGACCTTCACTCCCCCACACGGAAATTCCAGACTTTCCCGTTCGCAGAGGTAGCGGTATTGATTGACCATCACGAGCTTTCCGTCATCCCTGACAGGGACGACCAGACTTGAACCTTCCGTATGCACGTAGTGATATTCGCCCGTAAACCCCCCGGGAATTTGAAATGTATCCCGTTTATACGTCCACCACGGGTTGATGCTGACGATTGTTGATGAGATCGTTTTCCAACGGCGTAACATCGCACGCTCCTTCCTGAACAAGAAAGGGTCGGCCTGCCTGCCAACCCTTTCGAAGACAACGATGACTTCACACACGGAACACTGCTTTACATCAATTCAGACTCCGCAAAAAAGAAGGCAACCTCGTTGCGACCGTTCTCGGGTGAATCCGAGCCGTGGACGATATTCTCGCCCTTGTTGTCTGCAAACAGCTTCCTGATCGTCCCGGGAGCCGCCTGCGCGGGGTCGGTAGCCCCGATGAGCGTTCGAAAATCCGCGACTGCGTTTTCCTTTTCCAGTGCAATCGGTACACACGGACCGCTCGTCATGAACTCGACGAGACCGTCGTAAAACGGGCGACCCTTGTGGATTGCGTAGAATCCTCCGGCAGTTGCCTTTGCAAGCCGGATTTGTTTCATCGAGAGAACCTTGAATCCCGCCTTCTGAATACGCGTCAGGACTTCGCCCTGGAGGTTCTTGCGTACACAATCGGGTTTGAGTATAGCGAGTGTTCGTTCAACTGCCATAGCGTACTGTTCCTTGTAATTCAGGTTAATGATTCGTGAACAAGATCAGAGTTTCAAGCGACCGATGAGGCTGTCTATGAACGATGCTGGCTCCACCAACGCTCCATGACATCTCCGGCTTCGGTCGCCGCACCTTTCTGCCGCCATTTGTCGAAGAAACTGATATCGGAACTGTCCGGTTCGGGATTCGGAAGGTCGATTTGCACACGCATCGGCATCGGGGTGGAATCTCCCAAAACGATCGCCTCTCCCTGTCTCAGCGTGGAAACGACACTCTCCAACCCGCTGAACGTCTCAGGCACCAGACGCCTGATGTACGACTGGTCGACGGGGTTGAACAAACGGAGGATGACAAAGTTGTTGCATTGCGAAAGAATGGTTTCGGAGATCTCGGACGGCCTCTGGCTCACGATCATACAGCTCACGCCGTACTTGCGTCCTTCCTTGGCGATGCGCTCAACCGTCAACCGCGCCGCCGTTGAGCCATCCCGGGTGGCGGAGAGATAGTTGTGGGCTTCCTCGAACACCAGAAGGATCGGGAGTTCGCGTCGATTCGGATTCCAGAAATTGAAATCGAACGCAATCCTTGCGATCAGCGCCACGATGGTGTTCACGATATCGAACGGGATACCGCTTAAATCCATGATTGTAATCTTGGATTTCCCGTCGAGGCCGAAGATCATCGTGAGCAGCCCTTTTGCCGACTCCGAGTCAATGCATACTTTGGGCTTGAAAATGAAGGCGTAGCGCGGGTCATTGATCTTGCTGTTCAGCCGCACAAGGAACCGTGTGAACTTCCCAAAATACGGCCCTTCCTTGGACGTTGCCCCGCTCGTGACCCGCTCGGTGTCCAGGAATTGCAGACGCGCACGGACTTCATTGATATCGAAGAAGACCGGAGAATCGATCGTGATCGATTCAGCGAGCCGCTGATTCTTGGCCTTCTTTGAGGCATAGACAAGGTCCTGGAGCGCGGAAATCTGGGTGGAAGCGTTCTCGTCACGCTGGTCGATGAACATCTCCACCATCTCGTCAAAATTCATGAGCCAGTACGGAAGCTCGAGGGCAGCGATATCGAAATGCTGTGACCCTTCCGGGAAGGCTTTTGTGTACTCGTTATGGATGTCGAGGATAACGACGTTGGTGTCTGGAAACGGAACGACCTTTTGAAGGATGGAAGAGACCGTGCACGACTTTCCGGCGCCGCTCGATCCCAGGACTGCAAGGTGTTTGCCGAAGAACCGGTTGGGGTCGAGGTAGGCGCGCTCGCTTTCAAACAGCGACAACTGACCGATCGAGAAATTGAACTTCTGGAACGTCGAGAATGCGACTTTGAGGTCTTTGTCCTCGAGGAGGTAGACCACCATGTCGACCGTCGGGAGGATGGAGACACCGCTTTCAAACCTTCCCTTCTTCAGCGTGCCGATGAGAATCACGGTCATGAAATAACGCTGTACCACTTTGTCATTGTCGTGGGCATCGTCTTTCTTGAATCCCGACACGATGCCGAGGATGTAGATCTTGCCCATCGGGATCAGGATGTAGGTGCCAATCTGTCCGATGAAATAGACCTTCTCCCCGATCTTCTTCTGCAGATTGGTGATTTCAGGGTCAACGATGACGGTCACGGACGAACTCGTGACCTCACGGATCATACCGATTCTTTTTTCTTCCCACATAGAGGTGTTCCTGGTGAAGAGAAGAGTACTGCTACTTCCGGGATTTTCCCGGTCTGGCTCTCTTGCGCGACGCCCGGACAGGCTTCTTCTTCAATGCACCTGACGCTCGCTTCGCCTTGCCGGCTTTCAACGACCGGAGAGCTCGTTCCACTGTCTCGCCGATGAGGGCGGGGCTTTCGACAACACGGATACCCGCCTCTTTCATCGCCTGCATTTTTTCCAGAGCTGTTCCTTTGCCCCCGGAGATGATCGCCCCTGCGTGCCCCATTCTTCTTCCCGGAGGTGCCGTTTGTCCGGCGATGAACCCGATGACGGGTTTCTTCACGTTCTTTTTGATGAACTCAGCAGCTTCCTCTTCCGCCGTGCCGCCAATTTCGCCGATCATGATGATGGCATCGGTATTCTTGTCCTTGTTGAACAATTTCACGGCGTCGAGAAACCGTGTACCGATGATCGGATCGCCGCCGATACCGACGCACGTCGATTGGCCGATACCGCGGTCGGTGAGCTGCTTGACGGCTTCATACGTCAGGGTGCCGCTCCGGGAAATCAATCCGAC
>DATDNS010000391.1:0-4910 GCA_036518155.1 Bacteroidota bacterium | reverse complement strand
CCTTTGAGCCGATCTCTGCAGTATAGAGATCTGTCTCTATGGTCACAACCCTGTCAACACCTTTGGTCCGATCGGCAAAAAACTTTCCGAAATCGTTCTGGCTTTTCTTTTCTTTTGCCTCGGGGAGCTTCGGTTGAGCGACCTGAACAGAGTCCTTCTTCACCACGGCCTGCTTTGCCTGTTCTCCGACCGGCGCCGGCTTTGGACTATTCATATACATCCAGAGCATGAGCAGCATGAAAATGAGTACAAATCCTAACGTTGCATTCCGATCCATTCTCTTGTCGTCCCTTTAGTTTCTGATTGTCTGAAAGATACCTTATGGAATAGGGTCGTACATCTCGTGCTTACTGTAAGGGTGGCATCGCGCAATCCGCTTCACTGCGAGCCACACACCTTTGAGGCTGCCGTGTTTCTGAACGGCTTCGATTGCGTAATCCGAACAGGTCGGGTAGTACCTGCAATGGTTGAACGGGAGAATGGGTGAGATCAGCATCTTATATGCCCTCACAAGGCCAACAATCACGATGCTCATAGCATACCAGCCCCTGGTTTAGAAATCATCAATGTCAGTTTTCGCACCGCTTCTTCGACGTTTTTCAACGCCACCTTCCCGACAAGCGCGGAGCGGGAACCTGAATACATGAAGACGATATCCAGCGATACGTTGTTCTCCTTGCTTTGTTGTTGCATCGCATACTTGTTCAGTCGGAACGACTCTCGCATCAGCCTTTTTGCCTTATTTCTGTCAACTGCTCGCCTGATATTGCGCGAAACGGAAAATCCTGCCAGAATCCTGGGGGGGGTGCCTTCTCTTCGGATGTAGTAGCAACGAACGGGGGGTGCGCTGATTGAGTGCCCCGTGGTAATTACACGGGTGAATGATTCATGTCCTCTCAAAATCTCGGATTTGGAGAGCCGTAACCTCAATGGGGTAACACAAATCGATTATGTTATGACCGCTCGTCGCTGACGCTGAGTTTGTGGCGACCCTTTGCCCGGCGTCTGCTCAGCACTTTCCGGCCGTTTTTCGTAGCCATTCGAGCGCGAAAACCGTGCGTGTTCTTCCTTTTTCTGACGTGCGGTTGAAATGTTCTTTTCATTCTCCAATACCTCGATTATTGATTTCCTCTGCGAAGACGTAATGGTACTAAAACTTTGTTGCAGAAACAAGAATGGGAGAACTGTGATAATGTCGCGTTCGGCCTCCATCTTCCGAAAAGGTTACGGCGCGGATGTTTTGCACCCGTTGTTCGCGTGCCGCTCGTGGGATGCCTCACCAGAATTTCACAAGTAGTCTGGGACTTCCTGTTCGAAACGACCACATCCAATCTGTCGTCGGAGCGTGCCGCAGGCTTTGAATGTGCGTGCCGAATGTTTCGTCCTTCATTCGAATAATCATGCGCACACGTCAACTCCGCGATGTTCGTTTCCATCAGCGATCCCATCTCGTTGGCGAAAGCAGATTCGGAGCTCATTGGCGCAACGGACGATGCGACCTCGCTATTCTACGCTGGCCAAACTTTTGGGTGCTCTTGGCTCTGCGTTTTTTCACTCATAAGAATCGACCGATTGTAACTTTTTCCCTTGCATTCTGGGATCGTCCTGAGTACAATCATGCCCCCTCGGGAAGCCCTATTATGTGGTTAATAACTTGTGGATAATTCTATGGCTCGCCGAAATGGCATTCCGGCCCATTTTTCCGGGGTGAAATTGAGGTCGTTGAAATGTTGACAAGCATGTGTTTAAGTTCTTCAGGTTGTTGTGCCTACAAGGAATTAAACCTCTTGGTTCATGTTGATAACTTCTTTCTGTCGGTTATCCTATGAAAAATCGTGCCTCCCTGTTGTGGACAACTATGTTACTAACTTCCCGACATCAGTAATTATCTCTCCTGCTCACATTTATGGAAACTGATTCCTTCGCCATCCCACAGACGCAGTTAGCCGCTGCGCACGAACAGGTGTGGGGTCGCTGTTTGTCGCTCATTCGCGATCAGGTTTCGACGCTGAGTTTCAAAACCTGGTTCCAGCCAATTGCACCGATCAAGCTCGAGGGTGAAGAGTTGACGATTCAGGTTCCAAGCCAGTTCTTCTACGACTGGGTTGAGGAACACTACAATTCTCTGATCAGAAACACCATTGTCGCTGTGCTCGGACAACGGGCGAGGTTGTACTACTCCATTGCATCGGAAGAGCGCCAAGAGGAGCTCTTCCCCGTCGAGGAAAAGGTTGTGTCTTCGCCGACGCCCGTCCAGTACGCTCCCTTCTCTCCGCATATCACGCTGAGGGCCGAACATCTTCCGCAGGCCCAAAGCAACCTTAATCCACGCTATACGTTTGAGAATTTCATCAAAGGCGACAGCAATCAACTGGCGCGAGCTGCCGCGATGGCGGTTGCCAACAACCCCGGCGGCACTTCATTCAATCCCCTCGTCATATACGGCGGAACAGGGCTTGGCAAGACCCATCTGATGCACGCGCTCGCAAATTACTCACTCGCAGCCGGGAAGGCGAAACGTGTTGTATACGTCTCAAGCGAGAAATTCACCGTCGATTTCGTCGAAGCGATACAAACCGACAAGGTCACAGAATTCTCAAACTTCTATCGAAGCATGGACCTTCTTGTCGTCGACGACATCCAGTTCTTCGCAGGCAAGGAAAAGACCCAGGACAACTTCTTCCATACATTCAACACCCTCTACCAGCTTGGCAAACAGATCGTTCTGTCGTCAGACGTCCCTCCAAAAGAACTCAAGGGTCTCGACGAACGCCTTATTTCGCGCTTCCAGTGCGGCCTCACCGCCGACATACAGCCTCCGGACCTCGAAACCAGAATTGCTATCCTACAGAAGAAGAGCGAGGAAAACAGCCTTGAACTTCCCCAGGATGTCCTTGAATTTATTGCCGCAAATGTCACAAGCAACATCCGGGAATTGGAGGGTTGTCTGATAAGCCTGCTTGCACGAGCGTCGCTCGAAAACCGTGAGATCAATATAGATTTGGCACGTGATGTTCTCCGGGTTGTCGTCAGTGAGGTTCGATCGCCGATTACCATCGAACAGATCCAGCGTACCGTCTGCGAGTTTTTCGATATTCCGGAAGACCTCCTTCGTGCGAAAACCCGCAAGCAAGAGGTCGTCATCGCCCGCCAGGTGGCAATGTATCTTGCCAAGGATCTGACTAATGCGTCCCTGAAGACCATTGGCCTGCATTTTGGCGGGAGAGATCATAGCACGGTGATTCACGCCTACCAGGCAGTTGAAGACAGGACGAACACGGACGGGCAGTTCAGACTGAACATTGACCATCTTAAGCGCAAGCTGGAGCTCAACAGTCGTTAGGAATCTTGTTGCCCAGCACTTCAAGCCAGCCATAATACCAGGCTGGCTTTTCTATTTGATATCATGTTAACAACTTGCCAAATTCTTCCCTTTAGGTTGTGTGTTCAGTGTTGGTGTATTTTGAACACACAGCCCTATCGTATCGCAAATCCGGAAATGTTGACAACCACCATCTCTACCCACACCCGGTTCGATACTTCCTGGACGAAGAAATGATCGGATCATTCAATAAATACGGGATCGTGTGCTCTCTGTTGTTCACATTACCAACATTTCCACACCCTTTATTATAAGAGTACTTATATCGAAATGAACCATCCTTAGATTATTATAACCCTTTCCACCACAAGAACTTATGGTTGTTTTGCAGCTTGGAATTCGTATCTTATTTTTGTAAATTACCATACTAGGATGTATATCGCAATCCGACTCGGAGGACACAGAAAATGAAATTTTCAGTCGCATGCAACGAATTGCAGAAAGCCCTGACAAAGGTCAGCGGCGTCGTCCCCTCCAAATCCACACTCCCTATTCTCGAAAACATCTTATTCAGTCTCACGAAGAATCAGTTGCGCCTTGTGGCAACCGACCTTGAGGTTTCAATCGCAGCGTCAATTGAGGTTAAAGGATCAGAGGATGGCACCGTGGCTGTCCCGGCGAAGCGCGTCATGGAGACTGTCCGCGCCCTCCCGGATGTCCAGCTTGTCTTCCAGGCTGACGCAGGTACCAACAAGATTAAGATGATTACAGAGAGCGGGGAATACAACCTCGTCGGTGAGTCGAGCGAAGAGTTTCCAACAATCCCGCAGTTCAAGAGTGAAGACCAGATTGCCCTCAATAGTTCACTCTTCCGGTCGATGATCAACAGGACCATCTTCTCTGTCAGCAGCGACGAACTCAGACCTGCAATGACAGGGGTTCTCGTGCAGCTCCGCGGGCCAGAGATGCGGGTTGTCGCAACGGACGGCCACAGGCTTGTGCGCATCAACTTCACCGGCCAGACGAAATCGAAGATCAAAAAGGAATTAATCATTCCGGCGAAAGCGCTGACACTACTCGCACGATCCGTCGAAGAAGGAGACAATACCATCAGCGTGGACTCCACCCACATCCAGTTCTCGTTTGCGAATACAACACTGACATCGCGACTCATCGATGAAACCTATCCCAACTATGAGTCTGTTATACCCCTCGATAACGACAAGAAACTGTCAGTCAGCCGCGACTTACTGCTGGCATCCGTCCGAAGGGTTGCACTCTATTCCAGCTCAACGACACATCAGGTTCGGTTTTCGGTCAAGAAAAACGAAATGAAGATTGCAGCAGAAGATGTGGATTTCGGCGGAGAAGCCCGCGAAAAAGTCACCTGCTCTTATACAGGAGACGAACTCGAAATAGGGTTCAACGCAGCGTACGTGATCGACATTCTCTCGCATATTGACACCCCGGAAGTCGTGTTCAACTTCAGTAGCTCGGTTCGTGCGGCAATCATCACGCCGGCGGTACAGCGTGAGAATGAAGACGTCCTGATGCTCGTGATGCCTATGAGGCTCAATGGGTAGCCACG
>DATDNS010000390.1:0-2005 GCA_036518155.1 Bacteroidota bacterium | reverse complement strand
ACAAAGCTCTTTAACGAATCACTCAAGGAGAAACAAATCATGAAACTGACACAAGTCAAGAAAGCACGAGGAAGAGCTGTTCAGTATCTTAAGAGAGCCCATATCGCTATCACACCGAAGGAGCGTGCGAACATAGAAATCGCAGACTTCGGATTGAACGATCTGAAGAACATAGGTCTCGAGATTGTTGTCTATGAAAACAACGATCGGTATTGTGCGAAAGAACTGATTCTATTTCCACGTCAGACCTGCCCGGAACACAGACATCCCAAACTTAGTGAGCAATACATCGGAAAACAGGAGACATTTCGTTGTCGGTGGGGAAGAGTTTACGTTTACGTTGAGGGAGAGGCAACTCCGCGCCCAAAGGCAAAACTCCCGGAACAGTACAAGAAATATGCGACCGCGTGGCACGAGATCATCCTGAAACCCGGTGAACAATACACGCTCAAACCGAATTCACTCCACTGGTTCCAGGCTGGCGAAGAAGGGGCAATTGTCTCCGAATTTTCCTCCACAAGTTTCGATGAGTCTGATATATTCACTAATCCGAATATCAAACGATTGCCGATGTACGAGTAGGAGTATTAATGTAGCCCCTCGTAGAATGTCTGTGGGAGAGGACCAATGATTTCGATCGGGTATGACATTGGAAGTTCATCCATAAAGTGCGCTTTCCTTGACTGCGAGAGTGGGGAGACGATTGCTCAGGGATTTTGCCCTTCAGTGGAAATGGAGATCCAATCGCCGAAACCTGGATGGGCAGAACAGGACCCGAATCTGTGGTGGCAATATGTCGTACAACTTACCCGGCAACTGATGCAGGAACAAAACATCAATCCTGACCGGGTGAAGGCCGTCGGAATCTCGTATCAAATGCACGGGCTTGTCCTGGTTGACATTAAGCAACAAGTGCTACGACCTGCGATCATTTGGTGTGACAGTCGAGCCGTAGAAATTGGACGTTCGGCACTTGACGCGCTTGGCAAGGGGTACTGTCTGAAACGCCTGCTCAATTCTCCCGGCAACTTCACGGCGTCGAAACTTCGATGGGTGAACGAGAATGAGCCTGAGGTATTCAAGAGAATACACAAATCGATGCTGCCCGGAGAATATATCGCGATGAAGCTAGCCGGAGAAATTGCGACGACAATCTCCGGTTTGTCGGAAGGTATCTACTGGGATTTCCAAAGCAATACGGTTGCGAAGGAACTGCTCGAATATTTCAAGATTGATTCTGGCCTTCTCCCTGATGTTCGTCCCACGTTTTCCGTTCGTGGAAGAATGACGAAGGCAGCAGCTCAACAACTCGGATTGAGAGAAGGTACGCCAGTTGCTTATTGCGCAGGGGACCAGCCAAATAACGCGTTTTCGCTCAACGCACTGAATCCGGGTGAGGCGGCTGCTACGGCAGGAACGTCGGGCGTTGTTTATGGTGTAACGGACAAGATTCTGTGTGATCCCAAATCAAGGGTCAATGTGTTTGCACACGTGAACCACGCTTGTGACAAGCCTCGTCTCGGTGTTCTCTTGTGTATCAATGGAACCGGTATCCTTAATTCTTGGCTCCGCAGGAATGTCGCAGGCAATATGACCTATCAGGATATGAATACAATGGCTGCAGAGGTAGCGATAGGATCAGAAGGGGTTTCCGTCTTGCCGTTCGGCAATGGCTCGGAACGTATTCTTGAAAATAGAAACGTTGGTTGCCAGATTTCCGGACTTGATTTCAACAGGCACTCAGGTGCACACCTTTTCCGTGCCTCACAGGAAGGAATTGCGTTCTCATTCAAGTACGGTCTGGATATCATGAAGGAAATGGGAATCGATATCCAGACTATTCGGGCCAGTCATGGAAACATGTTCCTCAGCCCGATTTTCCGACAAACACTTGCGAATATCGCGGATGCCACCATAGAGCTTTATGCGACTGATGGAGCTATCGGTGCGGCGAGAGGAGCGGCCATTGGGGTTGGGTTGTTCACATCATTTCAAGAGGCATTTA
>DATDNS010000389.1:0-6806 GCA_036518155.1 Bacteroidota bacterium | reverse complement strand
GGGCAGCTTCTATCCTGACGTTTCTATTTGTGCAATCTCTTCGGTAAGCGACCCCCACTCTGCGTACTTTGCATCAAGCTGTTGCTGAACCTCCTTGTACGCGATCGATGTTGCCTTGGCTTCTTCGCCTCTTCTGTAAAGCTCGGGGTCGGCGAGCATCATTTCAAGGTTTTCCTTCTGCGTCTCCAATTTCCGGACTTCTGCTTCGATTGCTTCCGCCTGTCTCTTGAGAGGCTGCAGTTTTTTGTTCAGTTCCTTTCGCCGATTTGCTTCCTCCTGTCGTGCTTGTTTGGACGGCGACCGCTGTTGTTCGGGACGCGAATCAACTTTTTGCGGGTTTGCCGTTCTCGCCGACTGTGTGGGTTTGAGCAGAGCTTCCTTTTCCATCTTTTTCTTCAACAAGTACTCACCAATCGAACCAAGATACGTCCTGACCTTCCTGTGGCCAAACTCCAGAACCTTATTCACAATGGGGTCGAGGAATGACCGATCGTGGGACACGATGATGTATGTCCCTTCGTAATTCTGGAGGGCTTCCTGGAGGACTTTCTTTGATCGCATATCAAGGTGGTTCGTAGGCTCGTCCATGATCAGGAAATTGGACGGCTGGAGGAGCATCTTGGCGAGAGCGACGCGGCTCTTTTCGCCTCCCGAGAGCACGGAGATTTTCTTGAAGACATCATCTCCCTGAAAGAGAAAGGAACCGAGAATGGTCCGGAGTTTCTTTCTTACTTCTCCCGTGGCAACTTCATCAAGGATTTCGATGACTTCTTTTGAAGAGTCCAGTTCTTCGGCCTGGTCTTGTGCAAAATAGGAAGCGGTAACGTTGTATCCCACGATGCGTTCACCCCCGCCAATGGGTTCTGTTCCTGCCGCGATTCGTGAAAAAGTCGACTTCCCCGCACCATTCACGCCGACAATGGCGATCTTATCTCCCCGTTCAATTCTATAGTCCAAGCCGGAAAACACCTGTTTGTCGCCGTAGCTTTTTTCAACATTCTTCAGCTCAAGAACGACGCGTCCGCTGCTTTCCGGTTGCGGAAATCGGAAGTGAATTTCCTCTTCCTCCTGATCAACTTCGATCATATCGATTTTCTCAAGCTGCTTGATCCGGCTCTGCACCTGGCGGGCCTTCGTTGCCTTGTAGCGGAAGCGGTCGATGAATTGCTGCGTTTGCTTGAGTTGCTGTTGCTGATTTTTCTGGGCATTCAACAACAGTGTTTTGCGGACCTCCTTTTCCCGTTCGTAAAACGAATAGTTCCCCGAGTATTCGTGCAACTCACCGCGGGAGAGCGCAAACGTTCTTTTGCAGAGGTTATCGAGGAAAGCACGGTCGTGAGAAACGAGAACGATTGCACCATTGTACTGGCGCAGGTATTCCTCGAGCCACTGCAGGGTTTCGAGGTCGAGATGGTTCGTCGGTTCGTCGAGGAGCAGAAGGGACGGCTCCTGAAGGAGCAACTTCGCGAGAGCGATTCGCATCTGCCACCCCCCGCTGAATTCTTCTGTTTGGCGCTCAAAATCACGAACAGAAAACCCGAGACCCATCAGCACCCTCTCGATCTTGCCTTTCATCCTGTAGACATCGAGGTCTTCAAGCTTGTGCTGGAGTTCTCCCATGATCTCAATTGTCTCGCCGTACGCAGCGTCTGCGGAATCAAGCACGGAAAGGCGTTCGTGGGCTTCATCAAGTTCCAGCTGCAGTTGCAGGACGTCTTCGAACGCAGTTTCGGCTTCTTTGTAAAGCGGTTTACCCTTGGCGGAAATGCCGTCCTGGGGGAGGTAGCCGGCTGTGACATAATGGGCTTTCTCAACTTTGCCACTGTCCGGAAGCTGTAGCCCTGCGGCAATTTTGAGGAGTGTCGTCTTGCCCGCACCGTTTGAGCCAACAAGTCCGATCCGATCGTTTGGCCCGATAAGGCAGGATACGTCGTCGAAGAGTGCGCGTTCGCCGTAGTGAAGCGTGATATGTTCAAGAGCAAGCATTCAGTGATCCAAAACAAAAATGTCAAATCTGATGTGGGCAGACTCCTCGAACACGAACATCCAGATTGTCTTCAAAAATATAAGGAAAAAAGCAGCGCAGTACAGAAAAAGGTTCCAACTCAAATTCCACATGCATTTCCCAAGCCATGCCTGCGGTTGTTTTCTTTAGTGGCAGAATATCATTACCTTTTTTGTTCAAATACTCAGTGCAGGATCACAGAACGCAATCCATCGCATGCAAGAATCACATCCGACCGTTCCACTACTAGCGCTTGTTTCATTCTTTTCGTGCCTCTTGCCTGTGCTGGTGGGGGGAATTCAATGGAAGAGACTTTCAAAGGATATGCAATTATTGTTTTGGCTTCTTTGTTTCTATTTGCCCGTTCTGACGCTCCAACTACTTATGGTGTACTACAAAATCAATTCATTGTGGTCAGGCCAAATATATAGTCTCATTGAGTTCATCGTGCTTGCAATAATCTTCATGCGATGGTGCACCAATGGCTCGACCAGGAAGAAAATGCGGATAGGCATCTATCTCTACACGCTTGTCTGGTTCATCGCAAAACTCACGTTCGAAAACATGGTTCTCTATGATACCTTCACAGCGCCATTGAAGTCATTTGCTCTTCTTGCGACTGGCATATATACGCTGATTACGCTGTTCGGCGAAGAGAGACGCCTGATCTATAGCGACGAACGATTTTGGGTTTCCGTTGCCGTAGTGCTTTATAACGCTGGAACTCTTCCCCTGTTTGCGCTGGCAAACATGCTCTTGACGTATTCTCTCGAAGTGTTCGCAAAGATGTGGACTTTGAATTGGACACTCATCATAATCTCCAACGTTCTTTACGCAATCGCTTTCACTAGTCGCGGAAGACCAATTAATGAAGAATCCCTTGATAACCGTTCCTGATTGTCGGTTGGCAGGAATATCAATGGTTCGCCAAACTATGTTGTCCGTCGGATCTTGAAGGAGGATTTCTAAAACGAACAGAGTTTTCGGAGTTGCAGGAATGCTTGTTGTTTGTCTGAATGATATGACGAATTTGGACTTTTATCGCAAAGAGTATCTGGAACTCTTCAGAGCAACTAATATGACTGAACACGTCATCAAGTCATTTTCATCATTCTGAGGTTAACCCTGCAATTCATGGACAAAGATATTGTATGGACGATTCTGGTGGCAGCGGCCACGCTGTTGACTCTTTCGTCGGGCTTGATTTCGATGGTCATTCTTGGTCGCAGAAGGTTGATCAAAAGCCAACGCAAGCAGGTAGAAGAATTGCGTGCAAGTGAACAGAAGTACAGGAATCTGTTCGAAAGTTCGCTCGTGGGTATGATTAGGTTTTCCCTCCACGATTGGACAATGCTTGAATCTAATGATGCGTTTAAAAAGATGTTCGCTAAAATATCATCGAAATCGGGGGACAACTTTCTTTCGTGTCTTTTGCCAGAGAATCAGACGAAGTTGAAAGAGGAGCTTTACGGTAAGGGTTACGTGGAGAACTTTGAATCGCAAATAGAATGCTCCGATGACGTTGAGCTTTGGATATCATTTTCAGGACGGGTGTCCTTCAAGGATGGATATGTTGAAGGCGTTGTAAGCGATATCACATCAAGAGTAAAGGCAGAGGAGACAATGCGAGAGCACGCGGCTCTCCTTGAAAAGGCTCACGACGCTATTGTTGTTCTGACTTTGGAGAACACAATCCAGTTCTGGAATCCGGGAGCGGAGAATCTGTTTCTCTGGCATGCATCCGATGCAGTGGGTCGATCAATCACTGATCTCATTTACAGCGAAGAGGAACAGCCTGCTTTTTGGAAAAGAAGGGACGAGATGTTTCTCAATGGGGAATGGAGTGGGGAACTCGTCCAGGTCCGCAAAGATGGGAAGCGGGTCATAACGACAAGTCGGTGGACATTGATTCGGGGAAGTGACGGCAATCCGAAATCTATACTGGAAATCTACACCGATATGACGGAAAAGAGGCTTCTCGGAGAGAAGTACTTGAGGATCCAGAGACTCGAAAGCTTGGGGATTCTCGCCGGAGGGATTGCGCACGATCTCAACAACGTGCTTGCGCCTATTATCGTCAGCATCCAGTCTCTCCGAAGGCGATGGGATGATCCTCAAAGCCGCAACAACCTTGCGATGCTGGAAGCGAGCGTTCAGCGGGGAGCTGAACTCATCAAACAGGTGACGATGTTTGCGAGAGGTGTTGAAGGTGAGCGGGTCGAAGTCGGCCCCGGAGACCTTGTGAACGAGGTAATCAGCATTATTTCGCGGACGATTCCAAAACCCATAAAACTCGAAAGCGCTGTGGCTGACGATCTCTGGACTGTCGCAGGAGACAGGAGGCAGTTGCTTCAAGTAATTGTCAATTTGTGCATGAACGCGAAGGACGCGATGCCACGCGGAGGCACGTTGAGCTTGACAGCGGAGAATGCGGTTGTTGATGAACGAATAGCCCGCAGCAATCCGGAGGCCAAGCCGGGCATCTACGTTATGATTCAGGTAACAGATACGGGTACCGGAATTCCGACTTCCGATCTCGACAAAATATTCGAGCCATTCTACACAACAAAGTCTCTCGAACAAGGGACTGGCCTGGGGCTGTCCACCGCTCTTGGCATCGTCAGGAGTCACCGGGGATTCATCATGGTTGAAAGTACGGTCGGACTTGGAACAACCTTCACGGTCTATCTTCCGGCACACCTCTACCAATCCGCCAATTCTCAATCGTCATCAATTTCGACTGCAACAAGAAGTCAGCTGCACTAGATTCAATGCAGGCCGAGCGGAAGTGACCACTCAAGCGAATCTCACGCTCGCGAATTGGTTTGTGCAATAATGGGGGTCTGATATTCTCAATACGGGGTAACAACGGCAACCTAATTCCGCGTGACAACATAATCCTGCCTGCCTGTTCGGATGATCGGAGACTACGTCCGTTCATTTGATGATTTTCGGTTACTCCAAACACTCTTCCCGAGCCTGAAGAGCCAGTGTTTTTCCCAATTTTGTCATACGAACCATCCGCCCTGAGCATCAGAATAACGCACAATTGTCCCCCACGAAACTGAAAATTGCCTGTTATGAAGCATAAAACCGGAATTCCGACTGTTGGAGGCCATCCGTACTACTACGTAGTTATCCCATCCGTACTCGGCCGTATTGTTTTTTCATCGGAAAACCCGATATTCATGGCCAGACTGGGTAATTCTGCCCACCCCAAACTGCATGCCGGGCAAGAGTCAGCAGAGAAAATTGACACATAACTCACACTAGATCTGTCTTCAAGGTGTAAATATGTCTGGACGATTTAGATATTCTAATGTTTTGGTCGATGTTGAAATCTTTGACACGTCATAATCCACCATCTCCTGCGCATGCTTGGTACCATGCGCAACGCAGTAAAGCGGTACTTAACCAACCAACCACTAACAAATTATTCAAGGAGTAGCATCATGGAACGACAAGATTACACTGAACAGCTTCTCGAGGCCTCCGATTATTCAACCATAGTCCGAGAAGTCCCAATATTCAAGCCGAGCACCAAACGCCGCATCGGCTTTTTCACCGGCGACGAGCAGCACGTTATTTCGCTGGAAAAAGGAATCGAGCTAACCAGGAATTATCGAAAATCTACAGGGAAAAACGCAGAGGCGGGAACATACTTTGGGCGTGAGATATTCGAAAAAATTCTCGGTCAGAATACTTGTGTGGGCATTCGCATCTATTATGCACGGCAAACCAACGGAAGACCGACGCTTGTTTTGACTGGAGCTCAGACGAATGGAGACGATTTGTTTCAAGGCACACTTGCACAGGAAGCTCGCTTTTCTTCGCCAGTGCCATTCGTTCCCAACCAATTGAACTCTGATTCTGTGAAGAAAAATGTGACCGTGAATCGACAAACCAAGGTCTTCTCGGGGAAGGAGAATCATTACGTGACTTTGGCTGAGGCCGCGGAACTCACAAAAAATCACAGAGAATCAATGAAGGAAGGTGACGCGAAAGGGGCATTCTTCGGGTCGGGCATCTACAGGAAGATCCTTGCACAGTCGAATTGCGTTGGAATCCGCATCTACAACGCAATGCACAACGACGGGAGCCCTACATTTGTATTGGTGGGCGTGGATGAATTCGGATTTGACCTTCTTGGAGGCATCCTGGGTCAAATGGCGATGCTTTGCCCGCCTTGGTGTTATGTGTTCGGTCCCCTGAACAAATAACCTTCCAGACGGCATGCGGCAAGGAACACAAAGTTCCTTGCCGCATTTTTGTAAATAATTGAATACATTCAAAATCGCAGAGAACGAATAAGCACAATATTCAGAAAGACCATTGAATCTATTCATATTTCCTCATTTATCGGTACTTTCCCAAGTTGCAGTCCTTTTTGTCGTGATATATGCGCGCAAGAGAATAGAAGCAGAGATGAGAATATTTGCTCTTTATTGCGTTCTCGCTTCAATACTTGCTGTGGTGCAACTTGTTTTCGCGATGAAGGGCATTAACAATCTATGGACCGTGCAATTCTTTTGCCCAATTCAGTTTTCGCTCTTGATGCTGCTTTACCACTCGTGGATCAAGCAGCCGGTGATCAGGACGATGGCATTGTATTCGATTCCCGTTTTCATTGCGGCCTGGGCACTGAGTTCGTTTTGGTTTGGTAACCTCAACGTTACTCTTGCGTATGCCGACCCGACAACGGCAGTAATCCTTGTCCTTGTTTCAAGTTACGTACTGCTGAGAATAGATAGATCAGAAGGAGAGTCGGCGTTGTCGATGCCGGCCTTTTGGGCGTCCTCAG
>DATDNS010000388.1:0-5570 GCA_036518155.1 Bacteroidota bacterium | reverse complement strand
ATCCCCGAAGGCCGAGACCGCTGCTGAGATCAACAATGATTTTGCCGCTTCGTTTCCATCCTCCACCCACGTCGTGTCGAAGCAAAGTCAGGATCCCGACAAGACGGGCAATTCCAGAAAGAATGCAATCACAGCTGCTGTGGCGAATGTGAGTCCGGCTGTGGTCGGTATAAACGTGACAGAAGTTCGAACGTATCGGGACCCCTGGTCACAATTGTTTCCGAATGATCCCTTTTTCAGGCAGTTCTTCGGTGACCAGCAGGAAAAGGTGGAAAGCCTTGGGTCGGGATTTATTATATCTTCTGACGGATACATAGTGACGAACGACCACGTCGCTGGGAATGCCGTCCGCATCACCGTAACAATGACGGGTGGAAAAAGGCTGAAAGCGAAGTTGGTCGGAACCGATCCCCTCACCGATGTCAGCCTGATCAAGGTCGACGCGACGGATTTGCCGTTTGTCACCTTGGGCAACTCGGACGACATCGTCGTCGGCGAGTGGGCTATTGCGTTCGGGAATCCCTTTGGCCTGTTCGACATCAACGACAAGCCGACGGTGACGGTTGGCGTGATCAGTTCAACGGGGATGAACCTGGGTCACATCAACGACCATTTCTACACGAGCATGATTGAAACCGATGCCGCGATCAACGGCGGAAACAGCGGCGGCCCCCTCGTGAACAGCGATGGTGATGTCGTCGGAATGAATACTCTGATTTATACCGGTGGACAGAGTACAACGTTCGTCGGCTACGGATTTGCAATCCCGATCAACAAGATCAAGAAAGTTGTCGCCGACCTCAGGAAAAAAGGAAAGGTTACACGAAACGTCTGGAAAGGATTTGACGCCCAGGATGTCGATGCAAGAATAGCCCGCTATTTCGGTCTGAGCAGCGTAGCGGGCATCATTGTGAGTGAGGTGGAAAGCGGCGGTCCGGCGGATAAGGCGGGACTTAAAGTCGGCGATATTATTGTTCAGGTCAACGGACAGAAGATCGATGCCAGTGACGACCTTACACAGATCCTCATAGATTCTTCGGTAGGGGACGTGTTGAACATGAAAATCTATCGTGAGCGAAAAACGTTGGATGTGAAACTCAAACTCGAGCGTCGGGAACAGCAAGAATAAGGAGCAGCCTTGATCGAGCGGTATACACGCCCTGAAATGGGCAAAATATGGGACGATGAAAACAAATTTCGAACCTGGCTCGAAATTGAGATCCTTGCGTGTGAGGCGCAGTCTCAATTGGGGCTCATCCCGAAGGAAGCCGTCAGGGTCATTCGCGAAAAAGCCCGTTTTGATGTGAAACGGATCCTCGAGATCGAAAACGAAGTGAAGCACGACGTCATCGCGTTCCTGACGAACGTCGGCGAATACGTCGGTACGGATTCGCGGTTTATACATCTTGGGATGACTTCTTCAGACGTTCTCGATACTGCGCTTGCCGTGCAGATGAAGCAGTCGATGGAATTGCTCATCAGAGACCTGGAGTCGCTGAAGAACGTCCTCGGGCAACGGGCGAAGGAATTCAAGTACACCGTTATGATCGGGCGAACACACGGAATCCACGCTGAGCCTGTTACCTTTGGTCTTAAGCTCGCACTCTGGTATGCGGAAACTGTCCGCAATCTGGAGCGTTTGAAGGCGGCAGAGAAGGCAATTTCGGTCGGCAAGATTTCCGGAGCGGTCGGAACGTATCAACATCTTGACCCCTCTGTGGAACGATACGTCTGCGAGAAACTTGGTCTGAAAGCTTCCCCGATATCAACGCAAGTGTTGCAGCGTGACCGTCATGCCGAGTTCATGAATACTCTTGCCGTTTGCGGGTGTTCACTGGAGAAATTCGCCACGGAAATCCGCCACCTGCAGAAAACAGAAGTTCTCGAGGCGGAAGAGTACTTTTCAAAAGGCCAGAAAGGTTCATCCGCGATGCCGCACAAGAGGAATCCGATCACGTGCGAGCGTATTGCAGGCCTTTCTCGCGTGCTGCGGGGGAATGCGCTTGCGGCCATGGAGAACGTTGCGCTTTGGCACGAACGCGATATCACCCACTCGTCCGTTGAACGGGTGATCGTTCCGGACAGTTGTATTCTCCTTGATTACATGCTGGTTCAGTTCACCAAGATCGTCGAAAAGCTTCTCGTCTATCCGAAGAATATGGAGAGGAATCTCGAGAAGACACACGGCCTCGTGTTTTCACAGGAAGTGCTTCTTGCTCTGACCAAAAAAGGGATGAAACGCGAGGATGCCTACCGCATAGTCCAGGAACGGGCGATGAAAGTCTGGGAAAACGGAGTAGATTTCAGAAAACTGATAGCCGAATCGGAAGAAGTGGGAAAACTACTTACATCCTCAGAACTCACCGAACTATTTGACCCAAAACGGAGTTTAAAACAGGTAGACTATATATTCGAACGAGTGGGCTTGAATTGAAGAGGACTATTGAATGAGCAGGAGATATCAGAATTTCATCAACGGGAAATGGGTTGATGCGAAGTCCGGCAGAACATATGAGAATCGAAATCCCGCGAATTGGGCAGAGGTGCTTGGCACATTTCCAAAATCAGGCAGGGAAGATGTTGATGAGGCGGTGAAAGCCGCGCGAATTGCCTTCGCAAAATGGAGGCTTGTTCCTGCGCCGAAACGCGGCGACATCCTGAGGAAGGTCGGTGATCTCCTCACCGCACGAAAAGAAGAAATCGCGAGGGAAATGACCCGGGAAATGGGGAAGGTCCTCGTCGAGACTCGCGGTGATGTGCAGGAAGGGATTGACACCGCCTACTACGCCTCCTCGGAAGGCCGAAGATTGTTCGGTCACACGGTGCCCTCGGAACTGCCGGATAAGTTCGCGATGGCAATACGGGTTCCGGTCGGAGTCGCGGGAATCATCACACCGTGGAATTTTCCGATGGCGATCCCCACGTGGAAGATCTTCCCGGCAATACTTTCGGGAAACACGATTGTCTTCAAACCGGCGACCGATACGCCGAAGACGGCTCTGACGCTTGTAGAAATTCTGACGGAGGCCGGCATCCCCGAAGGCGTCGTCAATGTGGTGTTCGGGGGCGGAAGCGAAGTCGGCAACGCAATCGTGACACATCCCGATGTCGATCTGATTTCCTTCACCGGATCCACTTCGGTCGGGAAGCAGTTGTCGCGCGATGCGAGTGATACACTCAAGAGGGTTTCACTCGAATTGGGAGGGAAGAATGCACAAATCGTGATGGATGATGCCGACCTGGATCTTGCCCTCGACGGGGTCATTTGGGGTGCGTTTGGAACAACGGGCCAGCGATGCACGGCAACGAGCCGTCTGATCGTGCACGAGAAAATCTATGACAAGTTCATGTCAATGTTGATTGACAGAACGCGCAAACTCAGGATTGGGGACGGACTTCTGCCCGAAACCGAAGTTGGACCTTGCGTCAATGAAGGTCAGCGAAAATCTGTAGCAGGCTACGTGGAACTCGGACAACAGGAGGGTGCCACGCTCGTTGCTGGAGGAACGATTGCTTCCGGCAACGGACTGAGCAAAGGATGGTTCTACGAACCCACAATCTTCTCGGATGTCACCCCTTCGATGAGAATTGCAAAAGAGGAAATCTTTGGCCCGGTATTGTCAATATTGCGAACAAAATCGCTCGAACAAAGCATTGCAATCCTCAATGACACCGCCTACGGGCTTTCATCATCCGTTTACACTCGCGATGTCAACAAAGCATTCGTTGCGATACGGGATATTAATGCCGGGATTACGTACATTAATGTACCGACAATCGGTGCTGAGGCACACTTGCCGTTTGGCGGAGTGAAGCAGACGGGCAATGGCCATCGCGAAGGCGGATGGGCTGCCTATGATTTCTTCACGGAATGGAAAGCTGTCTACGTAGACTATAGTGGCAAACTTCAAAGGGCGCAAATAGACAATTACTAAATACCCCGCAATGGACGGCCGCCCTTATATTACCTCGTTGTACGAGCACCAGGAATTCTTCTGAGGACAGTGTTGTGCCCGGGTGCGCACCGTATGGCGCACAACAACTCACTGAACATCCATCAGAATCAATTCGGGTGACTTATGAATACCTCGGAAGTCGACACAACAGTAGAAATCCCCCAAAACTCAGTTAACGACAAGAACGAAGACGTGACCATCAAACCGACGACCAAGAATCCTGTTTCTCTGGCTCCCACAGAAGCACACGCGGCGATGGCAAAGCACATGCTGGTGGACGGATTTGATCTCATTGTGGATCTCCGGAAAAGTCAGGGTTCGTATCTGTTCGATTCGCGGTCGAACAAGCGTTACCTCGACTTCTTCACGTTCTTTGCTTCCGGTTCTGTCGGCATGAATCATCCCAAAATGACAACGCCGCAATTTTTGGAGAAGCTTGCGTATACCGCTGTCAACAAACCCTCGAATTCCGACGCGTATACCGTCGAGATGGCTGAGTTCGTTGAGACCTTCGCACGTACGGCGAAACCCCGTGAATTCCAATATTTGTTTTTTGTTGATGGCGGGGCAATGGCGAACGAGAACGCGATCAAGACAGCGTTTGACTGGAAGGTGCGCAAGAATTTTGTAAAAGGGTACACGGAAGAGCGCGGCAGACAGATCATTCATTTCCGCAGGGCTTTTCACGGTCGGTCGGGCTACACGATGTCCCTGACCAACACCGACCCGACGAAGACCAACTATTTCCCCAAGTTCAAATGGCCCCGGATCCATAATCCCGTTGTGAAATTTCCGCTCAATGAACAGAATCTGACACAAGTGAAAGAGGAAGAGTCGCTCGCCCTCCGGCAGATCAAAGAGGCAATCATCAACAATCCGGACGATATTGCAGCCCTCATCATCGAGCCAATTCAAGGAGAAGGGGGTGACAACCATTTTCGTCCTGAATTCCTGATTGAATTGAGGACGATTTGTGACGAAAACGAAATTCTTCTCATCTTCGATGAGGTCCAGACGGGTGTGGGTATAACGGGTAAAATGTGGGCGTCGGAACATTTTGTGCTGCCCGACATGATCACCTTTGGTAAGAAGACGCAAGTGTGCGGGTTCATGAGCACCACGAGAATCGACGACGTCCTCGAAAATGTATTCCACAAGTCGAGCCGCATCAATTCGACGTTCGGAGGAAATCTCATCGACATGGTTCGGTTCACCAAAATCCTCGAAATTATCGAAGAAGAATCGCTGGTGGAAAATGCCAGCGTCGTCGGGGACTATCTCTTGGGCCGATTGAAAGGCCTGGAAAGTGAATTTCCCCGACTCGTCGACAATGCGCGCGGCAGAGGTCTCTTCTGTGCGATGGATCTGGCGACGGCGCAGGAGCGCGACCAACTCAAGACAAAAGCCTATGAAGAAGGGCTTATCCTGATCGGTTGCGGGGATCGGTCGATTCGCTTTCGTCCGCCGCTCAACATGTCGAAAGACGAAGTCAATGACGGGATTTCGATCATCAGAAAAGCCATTGAGGAAATCAGCGTCGGCGAGTGATTAAGGATCGCCGCCGGATTAACGTAGCAAGAATGTCATATGGAAATCGGAAGCAATAACGAACGG
>DATDNS010000387.1:0-3573 GCA_036518155.1 Bacteroidota bacterium | reverse complement strand
AAAGCGCTTCGAGCATACGAAGAACTCACATTTCGTTCTGTTTTCGACATCGCTCCGGTTCGCACCAAACAATCGTATTGTTTTTCTTCGCGGATGTCATTATCATAAATGAGAACGGGAACGTCTTATCCTTCTTCCTGTCGTTTTGTTCAACTTCACAGGGGTCCGCGCGGCGATGCAGCAACAAGAAAACAAGTCCAAACGTTTTGCTTCGAAGCTTGAAGTCCTGATGGACCTTGAGGATGTTGTCAAAGACCTCATCGTCAAGCACGAGGCGAAACGGGAATTGTGGTACCCCTCCGATCTGCTCCCCGCCGACCAGGATAATTATGTCGACGAGAAGAAACTCGCGGAGCTGAGGGACCGCGCACGCACGATCCCTGACCACGCGCGTGTCGCACTGGCGTTGAACATTCTCACGGAAGAAGGCCTTCCCCACTTCCATCGCCTGATCGCGGAAAATCTCGGCAGCCATACGTTCTGGAATCTCTGGAACAACCTCTGGACCGCCGAGGAAGACCGTCACGGCAACATCCTCCGTGACTACGTGCGCGACACGAGGCTACTCAATTTCTCGGTGCTGGAGCGCCTGCAGTTCAAGTACATCCGCTCCGGGTTCAATCCCGACTGGACGGGAGACCCGTACAAGGTGTTCGTCTACACCACGTGTCAGGAAAAAGCGACGCAGGTGTCGCACCTCAACACGGGAAAGCTGGCGGCCAGCAACGAGCCGCTCCTCGATTCGATCACGCAGAAGATTGCCCAGGATGAATCCCGGCATTATGCGTTCTACATGAGCATTTTCAAAGAGATCCTGCAGCGCGACCCGAATGCGGCGCTCCAGTCGGCATCGACAATTATGCCGAGCATCGACATGCCCGGAATTTCGATCGTGAACTTCAACGAATATGCGGATGTCGTCCGGCGCTCGGGGATCTACGGGCCGAGAGAATTCATGAAGATCATCGAGCACCTGATATCTCTCTGGAATATCGACGTCCTCGCCAACCTCAACGAGTTGGGGCGAAAGGCGCAGGAAAAGATCATGTCGATCCCTGCAAGACTGGAAAAAGTAGCGGAGTATATCGAATCGCGGGCAACGTCAAAAAGCTTCCGCTTCGATATCGTTTACGGCAGAGTCCTCGAGATGGCCTGATTCGCCGGTTCGGCAATTATCCCGCCGCAGCAGCCTCAAAACATCTTCGTGTTGCTATGAATCTCCCCGGATAACGTCCCTGTACTTCTGGTACGCGTAGGAAACGGCGATGAGAATAACTCCAAGCGCGATGAAGGAGATGAACCTGTACAGGGTCTGGAGGAACGACAGGTCGTGGATAAAGATTTTCAGGATCGTAATACCGAACAGCCCCATGGCAACGAACCGCATGCCACGGAATTTTTTCCAAATTCCAATCACCATTAAGACGGCGCTGTAAAGCAGCCACACTCCCGACAAGGAAATTTGCTGCAAGTTGCCGAGGCGCACGAGCTCTGATGACGAGCTTCCCGCCCGTTCGCCTACCAGGACGATATCTTGTTGAAAGAAGTCTCTCGTCTCACCCGTCAACAGGACGAAGACAATGACCGCCATCCCCACCTGCACGACGCCGAGAATATCCTTGAGCCACGCAAACGTTTCCGGATGACGCTGGATGAACTGCGCTTGAAGCAATAATCCTGTCGTCAACAGGATAAGCGCAATCGAGCGAACATTGATGACAGGTGAAAAGCCGGCGATGGGATCGTAGGCAATGCCCCTCAACGCACCGACGACCGCAGCCAATAGTACACAGGCGAACCCCGCAATCACGAGGGGCGACAGTTGCTTTTGCAGTCCGGCCCAAACCATCGGTAACGACAAGGTTATCCACACGACCGTCAATGTCATCAACCGGAAGAACTCCAGCTTGGACCGCATGAGATCCGCCTGATCGAGCATCTTGAACCGGAAGAAATCAATCGTCTCGGCCGACACAAGAATGAAGAGGATCGCGCACCAGGCGAAATGCAATGCGTCGGATGTGCGCCTACCCCACGGATCGGCCGATCTGTCGACGGTGAGTCCCCCAAACCCCAACGCAAGGGCAAGCACGGCAAATGTGAGGGCGCGGTGGTTCACAATCAGGGTAAATTCCCCGATCGGTGCATACACGAGGGCGTTGTCGGTGATAACAATGAGCTTGAAGATCGCAAGACCGAACAGAACCATCGCGGCGGTCTGAATGTGCTCCGTGTTCCATTCCTTGCTGCACCAGACAAGCAGGGCCGCTTCAATCGACCAGAAGATGACGGTATCGAAATCGCTGAACTGGATTGCTGTGGCAATGACAAGCAGCGCTGTGGCCGTTAGTGTATGCCGGATCGCAAGCCCGGCTCCGGGGTCGGTGTGACGCCGTTGGTAAAGGTAGACGCCAAAATAGACGGCCGCGATGAGCAGTGTGACGAACCCCATCCACGCATGATGGTCCGCGTCGATCAGAAAGTACATCGAAAGAAAATAGACGAGGGCATTCAGGGTCGGCACCAACTGTTTGAACGTCTCCCCTGAACCCGGTTTACGGTATCGCAGGAAATCCGACACGAGGAACATCGTCCAGAAGAGTGTCACATAGATGACGGTAACCCAGAGGTCGCTGTCCACATAGAATTCCGCCCGCCACGACAAATACATCACCCACGTTCCGACGAACGCCAGCGGTTCAAGGATTGCCCACAGTTCTTTCCTGCCAACCATCGCCAGGAGACCGGCGTCGAGAAGAACGATGTAGGTGAACAGCCCGATTTCGTTGGCCTGCCCCGTGCTCAGCAGAATCGGCGTCAGGAAGCCCCCCGCCCATCCCAGGATGCCCTCCGCGAGCGAATCGTAGTAGAGGCCGTTGAGAAAGGCAATGATTGTGACGACCGACATGAATACAAACGCCACCCATTGCGGCACAAGCTGGTAGAAGTTGAATGCGGCGTAGACGGATAAATAGAGGATGGCAATTCCCGCCCCCACCAGACCCTGCGCAAATATTTGGAATCCCCCCTTATTCGTCCGATAGCCGCCCGCAAGGCAGCCAATGCCGATTGCAGCGCCGATCAATACACGTACTGTTTCGCTGATCCAATTATTGTCAAAAGCATATTTCAGGAAGAAGCCGATGCCGATGATAAGGGCGAGTGCACCGATCCGGTTGAGAAGTTTTCCGCCGATGAGGGCTTCCCATTCCTCGCGTGTCCTCGAGGGCTTTGGCGGTTCGGTCGGTTTCTGTGGCGACGGGATCATCGGCGGCAACGAAGTGGCTTGGACAACTGCCGGCTGCAAATCCTGTTTTTCCGGTTTCTCTCCGCGCAATTCCTTCTTACGGGCCGGGGATCCCTCCTGCAGTCCCTCCAGTTGAGCCTTGAGAGATTCAACGGAAACCGTCAACTCGTTCACTCGACGCTCCAACGCCCTGAGGTTTTTGAGTTCCCGTTCAAGCGTGCCGATCCTGGTGGAATTGCCGGTGGTTTTTGCGATCAGGATGAGGAGAATAACGAAGGCGGTAATGGGGAGAAGCGCAAGGACCAGCAATTGCATGGCGGACTCCT
>DATDNS010000386.1:0-2582 GCA_036518155.1 Bacteroidota bacterium | reverse complement strand
GATACCGTGCCTGCCAGCCGATTCTTCAATTTCGTGAAAGTTGAACACGGATCCAGCAGGATCGTGAAAATTCATTGCAATTGTTCCTCCCCGCATCGTCGTATCATGCGGCCCGTAGATCTCTACAACGTGTGAGCCATTCTCGTGACGAAGTCCCGAAAGCTTTTGCAGCAACCAACCCGTCAGACATACAACTCGATTGTGGATGAGATCAATCCCCACATCTTTCAAGAATTTGAGACCGATTTCAACTGCAGGAAGGTTCAGATAATTGATCGTGCCGTCCTCGAACCCGGTCTCTCCATCTGCCAGGTAATAACTGTCCCCCTGAACGGATGCTACTTTGATTGTCCCCCCCGAGAACCACGGCCGGTGGAGTTTCTTGAGCGCCGTCCTTTTTGCAATCAGGCAGCCGACCCCTGTCGGATAACCGAACATTTTGTAGAACGAAAGCGGGACGAAGTCGGGATGAACCTTGCTCAGATCAAGCCGGTTCGTCGGAACGAACGCGGCCGCATCGACCAGGACGTCCCAGCCCAACGCCTGTGCGCGCGCAATCCACTCAAGTGAATGCTGCACACCCGAAAAATTCGACTGGGCCGGAAAAACAAAAAGGTTGTGTCCCTTCGGTGCCGGCTTTGCCAAATGACTCTGCAGGTGATCGGCATTGATGCGCAAGTCCGGGGCATCGACGGCGACATAGGTGATGCCTGCCCCTTTTGAACGGGCAAACTCGCGGATTCCATTTGCCGCATTATGATTGTCGAACGTGAGGAGGTAGCGCGAATTTGCATCAAACGGATATGACTCTCCGACAAGCTTCAATGCACCGCTCGCATTCTGAGTGAAAATCACGACGTATTCCTTTGGTGAAGCATTAAAGAAGTCCAGAACGTTTTTGCGGGCCTGCTCATCCAGGCGCGTGATAGCGAGGGAAGACGGGTTGTTGGAATGGGGATTGCCGTAGATGCCGTGCTTCAGGATTTCCAGATGTTGTGCGAGCTGCTGGTCCGAATACAGACTTCCACCGGTGTAATCGAGGTAGACGTGACCGTTCTTATCCAACCGCGAGTACCCATCGGCACGCAGCTTGTCCAGCTTTGCTGTAGATTCGTATTCCGGAAATGCCTGCTTGAACTCATCAAATGCCGACGCAGCAGTGGTGTTTCCGGTCTTCTGAAATGTCGTTGATTGGCTATTTGGTATCATTTCGACTCTTTCCATCTGATCGATGGCCCCGGTACCTAATTGAATTCCATTTGAAGTGTACCGCAAAAATGGGCAAAAAGCCAGATGACGCCAGTGGCTTTCGGACGCGCGCGATTCACTTGTTCTTCTCAACCGGCTTGAGAATCACAGCCGGAACATTTTCATTCTTGACTAGCGCGTTGAATGCCGGAAGGTCTGTGTCGACAATCTGCCTGTACTTTGCAAGCTGGTCGTCTATTTTGCCCGCAAGCTCGTCGTACAGCGCATAGGATTGTTTTGTCGGCGCAGCGTCGGCACTTTCCACAACACCTGCCACACCGGCGAGCTTGTCGTTGAGCTTGATGGGAAAATTCAACGGATCCTCGCTCGCTTTGCTCTTCACCTGCAGAAGTTCTTCCTCAATACTGCTTAATTTTTGATTCAATGTTTTCGACGTATTGGCAATCGTGTCTTTTGCAGGAAGCTTTCCGAGCTTCTTGACGAAGTCTCCGGTTTGCACGCGGATTTCCCTGATGGTGTTTACCGCTTCGTCAAGCTCGGTCAATTTGTCCCGGATCTTCAGAAGAAGGTCAAGCTGTTGTCTGAATTCGTCGGGAGTTGTAGACAGACGGGGATCTTTCTTGATTTCAAACGATTCAGAAAGACTCTGTTTCCCGGCGGTCAGTCTTACCTGATACTTTCCGGGAACGACGAGCGGGCCCCGCGTGCCACCAGCCCACATGACTGCACCAGGCACATTCGTGGCATCCGGATAGCGCATGTTCCAGACGAACCTGTTCAGTCCGGAATCGGCAGGAATTTTCTGTACGCCTCCCCCTCTTCGGAAGGACCCTTCCTCCCGCCCCTCCTCGCCTTCACCCTGCTCTTCTTTGCTTGTGAAGGTTTTGATGACCTTGGCGCTTTCATCGAGGAATTCAAGCTTCACCTCCCCTTTGGGCTTGTGCCTGAAATTGTAGTACACGACAACGCCGTTCGGCGGATTCTTGCCGACAGCGAGTCCCGGACGGCTGAAACTTCCTCCCCGCATCCTGTAGGCGTCGCCCGGCTTGAAGAGATGAACTTCCTCGTTCGCAAGTTCTTCGTTCATCTGATAGAGAAGATCGAGGTCGTCGAGAACCCAGAACGAACGCCCGTGCGTCGCTGCAATGAGGTTCCGGTCGCGGGCTTGTATTGCGAGGTCGTGAATCGGGACTACCGGCAGATTGAGCTGCAGACTTTGCCAATTGTCGCCGTCATCGAACGATACGTAAAGGCCCCGCTCCGTTCCCGCGTACAGGAGCCCCTTGCGATTTGGATCTTCCCGGATGACGTGTGCGAATTCTTTTTCCGGAATTCCTCGAAGGATCTTCTTCCACGTCTTTCCAAAATCCGTC
>DATDNS010000385.1:0-5168 GCA_036518155.1 Bacteroidota bacterium | reverse complement strand
ACGTTCGTTCGTCAAAATATTCTCCAGCGTCATGATTGTCGTTCTTCTGACAACCGCCTTCGGCTGCTACGGTTCTTTTCAGCTGATCAACAAGGTCTATAAATTCAACGGCGGACTCGGCGACAAGTTCGTCAACGAGCTTGGCTTTCTCGTGATGGTCATTATCCCCGTCTATGGGGTGGCTGGATTTGTTGATGCGGTTATTTTGAACACGATTGAATTCTGGACAGGGAAGAATCCGATGGCCCAGAACGACGGGACCCGGACAATTCCTCTTCCCGACGGCAACCTGACAATGAGGAACGCGGATGGATCGTATGAGTTCAGTCAAGTCCTCAACGGGAAGGAAGAATGTGTCCGCGTTGAGACACGTGACGGGATCACCACTTCCAGGGACCGGTCGGGCAATGTCCTGGCAATGACCGTACGCAATGCTGACGGGGGCGTGACGGTCTATGATGCTTCCGGAGACATCGTGAGCCTGTTGTCGAAGACACAGGTGGAGTCGATGGTCGCCGCAAAATAGGATGCCATCCCGTTCGATGCGAAGAGGCGGATTGCAGTAGGAAAGAAGACTACATCTTGGCAGGATTCTGGTGGGATCGCTGCCAGGCGCAACAGCAAGAAAGGCCCGGAGCCCTCCGAGCCTTTCTTGTTTCAAGGCCTTCCGTGGGTTCTCTGCCTGCGGTGCTGCCGGTTGAAGGGAGTGCGGCATTGCGCTCTCCTGCTTCAAACGCCGGGCTTTCCTCTCTTCTCCGGCATCCGGTTATGTACGGATGCCCCCCATCCGTAATCAACCGTATTGATTCCCATCATAAACGTTCGATATTTCCGTGTAGTTCAAGCGTCAGAGAACCAGCGCCGCAACAACGCATCACGCAGACCAGGCATTGAAGGAGAACAGCCATGAGTATGTTCGACTTGACATCCGGAAACGGTTTCGGTCTCAACCGCATCAACCCCGGCGAACGGGCGTTGACCCGTCTCTCCGCAATGGCGCGAACCAGCGAAGTGACCACCGCAACGACGGATCACACGAGGAGCGAACGAACTGCGCAGCCAATGCCGACTTCACCCGATGACGGCAGGAAGTCTGTGAGCGACGTCCTGAAACGTGTTGACGTTCTGATCCGAAAAGGCGATTTGGACCAGGCCGAACGGTGCGTCGTTCAGGCAAGGGAAATCGACCCCAAGAATATCTATGCCTTCGCCTTTGAAGAGCGCATCCAATTCCTGAAAGAACAGGCACAGAAGAATGCGTTTGCCGTACCGGTCAGTGAACTCCCGCATGAACAGAATACTCACAAGTCAGATCTGTCGCGGGTTGCGCCGGCCTCGTTCCAGGACATTCTTGTCGGGTCGCAGTCCGGCCCACCTGCTGCCGCGCAGAAAGCACAGAAGGCCGGGGAACCTGAAGATGGGACTTTGCCCGAGGTTCAACTGGTGATGAATCAATTCAGGAATGATCCGAAGACCACAGAAACACAGTCGACTACTGAAAAGAATTTCACACAACGGGGAGGAGAGACTCACGTGAGCACGGAAGATCCATCCGCCGAGGATCGCAATCTCAAGATCCAGAGGATCATCAAGATCGCCGTCGATGCAGCCCGCAAAGAGGTCGAGCAGCGACAACTGGAAATCAAAGCCCGGGAGAAGGTCGAAGCAGCGGATGCCTCGCGACGGGCCGAAGAAGTCCCACCGTCAGAGGTCAGAAGAAAAGTCGAAGACATGCTCCTTCGTAAATTCCAGGAACAACAGGAATTGAACCGGACGGGACGTGTGAAGGAGCCTTCTGTCAACGTACCGGAATCCGCGGAACAGGCACCAGCCCCTGCCCACGGTCAGCCCTCAACGAATCCTGACAGGCGGGAGACCCTCTCCCGGTACAAGCTTGTTCTCCTTTCCGCGTGGGCCGACGGAGCCGTGACCGAGGAGGAAAGCGCGACGTTGCACGAGCTGCGCCGGTCACTGTCGATTTCTCACGAAGAGCATGACCGGATCGAGCAGGAAGTAAAACGTGAAGCATACATTGAGGCGTTTAAGAGAGCCTGGAATTCCGGAACAATTTCCCCCGAAAATGCCTCCGTGCTGACGCAATTGCGCGAACGGTTCAACATTGACAAAGATGAACATCTTAAGATTGAATCGGCGTTACTGTGGGAAATTCAGCCTGTCAAGAAACGGCCGACACTGCTGATCGTGGACGACGACGAGCGGCTTCTGAGCGTCGTTTCCGAGACGCTCAATCACGCCGGATTTATTACAAAGTCCCTGACAACTTCCGACGAAGCCTATGCGTACCTGAGAGAATCATCCCCCGATTTGATTCTCTGCGACGTGAATCTCGAGACTTCCTCCATGGGGGGGTTCGCGTTTTATGAGAAGGTCCGTGAGCTTGAGCAGCTGCGCGAAACGCCGTTTATCTTCCTTTCCGGCCTGACCGATGAGGCACTCGTCCGAGCCGGCAAAGAGATCGGTGTCGACGATTACCTCACCAAGCCCGTTTCCGAAGAAACACTGGTCGCATCGGTCAAGGGAAAACTCCGGCGCTATCACGACCTCAAGAAGCGCAGCAATTAGCGGTGCTGTGCTCACATTGCCTCTATCGTTTTCCATCCGCATCTTCGAAGCGCGTTCTCTCACGCGCCGGAAGAAATCCCGTCGCTAATAGGCCCAACGGTTGCTGCCTTCCCTCTTTTCGATGCGATAAATCGCATAGGATTCCACTCTTTTCCTTTGAGTCTGCTCTTGTGTGCAGGCCTCCGTCCCAAAGGGATCCCTTTAGGAAAATCATCTGGCGGTGAGCGGCTGCGGACGCTCCGATATTGCCGAGTTTCATCGTATGGGCGATTCTTGAATCGCCCCGAGCAGCCTGCGCGACGGCTGCCCTCGCTGCGCGTTCTTCGCGCGCCGGAATAAATTCCAGCGCTTATGTGGCTCGTCTTTGAATACCGTCCGCATCTTCGATGCGCTAAAGCACATCGGAAGAGTGTGTTTGAGATTCAGTCTTGTTCTTCTTCTCTTTTGCAATTGTGCGTCGGCCAGCGAAATCGTTGGCGGTTGTGCGGTCGCTCGGCGATGGTGCGCGAATTGATTTCGGAGTTGAATTCTACTTGATCCTCTCCGAAATCACGGCCTGTGCGCAGAACCATCGCGCGCGTTACGATTTCGCCACCTTTTTGCCGCAACCATTTCAACTACCAATGAGCGGCATCCGTTTGGGACTTGGTTACTTCTTTTCGTGTGAAAAGAAGTAACTGAACGTCAGTTCACAGATCTCATTTCGACGGGCCTTGTGCGAGGGCATTTCTTTCTTTCAAATTGGTATTGCGCTTGCGCGCAATGACATTCATAGGCCTCCGGCGGCCGAAGGCCACGAGACATCATGCAGTAGGTTGTGCGGTTGGGTCTTTTGATACTTTTCACAACGTCCTTTAAGGGCCATCTGATAGAACAAGAATCCCGTCAGGCGATTGTCTCGCATTACAGGATCCCATGCCTGCGGCAAGCTGGCGCTACAGAGCGAATCCGACCTACTGAGCGGGATTCAGAGAGTGGAACGTCGTCGTTTGTCCGCAAGGCGGACTCTCCCCTCTTCACAAATTGATCTGCCAAAGGCATGGCTTCGCCACCTCGGGACGATGGCAATTCCGGTTTTCGGCTGCCTAAATAGAAATAGCCAAGTCATTGCGAGGAGTCCCGATGCACAGCATCGGGACGACGTGGCAATCGCCTGCACAGGCTCTCAAGCGGCAAGCAGTGGAAAGACCTTCCCGTGCATTACCGTTAATTCCCTGCTTCGTATCGCCAACGGCTAGAATTGTCACTAAGGGATCCCTCCGGGACAAAAGAAAAGTGGCCGCATAGGTCTTTTGCTTTTGTTCTTCAATTCGAATTGCACTCACGCTCAATGACATCAACAGGTTTCCCACACTCAACGGCTGCTTTTGTGCGAAGATCGCCGGATTTGTCCGCGCTGTCTGCTCGAAAGGGCGTGCGCGAAGATACGCCGCCGAAAAAACATAGGGGTATGAATCTTCGCAGAGAATCCGTATCTTGTTGCAGAGCGGTTTCCTGATCCCTTAACCCACGGCACTCTTGGAGGAATTTCATGGACCATAGCATCAAACATTTCGTACTCACCCCTAGCCAAGCTGCAGAGAAGGAATTGATCCTCGACCGGATCAGGGTGAACCCGCGTGGCCCGTGGGTGAATGGCAAGAAGACAAAGCTGGTCACACCAAAGAGGAAAATCGCCGGCACCAAGAAGAAAACCTAGAAATCATTGACCTGACATCAGTCATTACTGGTGTCTGCAATTGGTCAGACCCGGCATCCCCCCCGATGCCGGGTTTCTTTTTTTCCAGACGCAACACGCGTGACACGCTGAACAGCGCGAAAAGCCTGTCAGTCCGAAGGAATTGCGGAAATCGAACAATTTCACTCCTTTTCTCTATAACGTGATCTTCTCCTCGTCGAATTCTGACGCGTTCATGACAAATTCAGGACAACTACCGTTAATGGATGGTGTATCATGATGGTGAGACGACAATCCAATTCACAACATCACCCAACCATTATTTAAGAGGGGTCTGTATGAAACGTGCAGAAGATATTTTTCGAGCGGCTGTCCAACCGGCATTGTTGTTACTGTGCATCGGCGTGTTTTGCGGATGCAGCGTCCTTGGCTTTGCCACAGGAGCACTGATTGACGGCCGCGAACCCGATAATATTGCACTGCGAACCGGTGATGCGGAACGACTGGGATCTGGAGATCACGTTCGTTTCACTCTAGTCGATTCATCGGTCGTTGAAGGAATCTTCAAAGAATTTGCGCCGCTCGATTCTTTAGCCTATGCATTGAACTATGAAAGATTCCTTCAACATGCTGACCCGTCTGTTACATTTCCACGCCTCGGCGACACCCTCGAGTTCACCACCCACGCAGGGATTTTCCAGCAATGGAATTATGTGTTCCGTGGATACGGCCTTGGGACTCTTGAAGTACAACGGATTCACCAATTTCACATCAACGACATTTTGTTAAGACATCTTTCAACACTCGAAAACCGCGCTGGTGTAAAATTCGATGTTGTCGTGCTCGAACGGATGAGCGATGCCGGTCAACTTCCCCGGGCACTCACGGTTGTTGTGCACAGGAAGCT
>DATDNS010000384.1:0-11659 GCA_036518155.1 Bacteroidota bacterium | reverse complement strand
CCTTTGCTCCGGATATGGGGGTGGCAAATTCCCGTTTACCTGTTCATCGGAGGTCTCGTTGCAGGCATCATGATCATTTCGGGATATTTTGCGCTCAAAGGACAGTACAAGAAGAATGTCTTTTCGAGCTTCTACCTCCCCCACATCAGCCTGATCCTTCTCAGCATGGGTATGTTCTCACTTTTCCTGGATCTTGAACATAAGCTGTATGTCTGGCGCCTCTATACGACGTTTCAAGTTACGTCTCCGATGTCGTGGGGAGCGTGGATCCTGATCCTTGTCTATCCGGCGTTATGGCTGAACACGCTTATTCGCATACCAGACCGGTTTCGCAACAAGATCCCGTTGTTCGACAGGCTGTCCGAGAAGATCAATCAACATCCTGTTGCCGTCAAGAATATCGGCGTGCTGAACATCTTGTTGGGGACACTGCTGGGAATGTACACCGGTGTGCTGTTGAGCTCGATAGGAGCCCGGCCTCTCTGGAATAGCGCAATGCTCTGGATGTTGTTCCTGGTCTCGGGCCTTTCCTCCGCCGCCGCGTTCGTCCATCTCATCACAAGCGACCGCTATGAACGCCAACTGCTGGCGAAAGCGGATAATGCGTTTCTCACGCTCGAATTATTCGTCATTGGCGGCTTCATCAGCGGGCTGCTGACATCGACGGGCATCCATAGCGAAGCGGTTCATCTCATACTTTCCGGACCGTTTGCAGCATCATTTTGGGTATTCGTCATAATTTCCGGAATCATTATTCCGCTCGTGATCCAGCTGCTGGCAGTCAACGGCAAGATACATCACACGCCAGTCGCACCGATCATGGTCATCCTCGGCGGTCTGATCCTCAGGTTCGTCATCGTTTATGCCGGCCAATACAGTCATTATGCACACCAAGTACTAACGCGATAATATCACCCGGTCTCTACAATTATTCTCAACGTCAACGGAGGTTCTTCAAATGTCATCAGCAGAAAAAGCAATACTTCTCGACAATGTCGGCGCCCGCGTGGCTGCAAACGTCAGGCGGGAGGCCCAACCTTACTGGAACCCGTATCTCGCAGGCCTTGGCCTCGGTTTGGTCCTTCTCGCCGCATTCGTCATCATGGGACGGGGACTCGGTGCATCCGGCGCCTTCGCATCGGTCCTCTCGGTGGGGGTCAACGCGGTGGCCCCTCAGCACGCCGTTTCGAACAGCTTCTATTCTGAATACCTTGGAGACGGAACCCAGAGTCCACTGAAAGATTGGCTCGTTTTTGAAGTTCTCGGAGCCGTCGTGGGTGGCTTCATATCCGGCATTCTTGCTGGGCGTGTCAGGAAGACCATCGAAAAGGGTCCGCGGATAACCACAGCCGGCAGGTTTGCGTATGCGTTCGCAGGAGGAATGATCATGGCGTTCGGCGCAAAACTTGCGCGTGGCTGTACGAGCGGTCAGGCATTGACCGGAGGAGCGCTGCTGGGGTTGGGAAGCTGGTCATTCATGCTTGCGGTGTTTGCCGGAGCATACGCTGTAGCATACTTTGTCAGGAGGCAATGGACATGAACGCACCCTTATTCAAATTCGGAATGTTTGGCGATGAAGTAAGCCTCATCGTCGCATTCGTGATCGGTATTGGTTTTGGGTTCTTCCTCGAGAGGGCCGGATTCGGAAGTGCACGAAAACTCTGTGCGCAATTCTACTTCACGGACCTCGCTGTATTCAAAGTCATGTTCACGGCCATCATTACCGCCATGGTCGGACTGTTCTGGCTTTCGTGGATCGGATTCGTCGACCTTTCCCTCGTCTACGTCAGCCCGACATTTATTTTGCCGCAGACCATCGGAGGGCTGATTCTGGGAGCGGGATTTGTCATCGGCGGATATTGTCCGGGCACGTCGTGTGTAGCAGCGTCGACCGGCAAAATCGATGCGTTGGTGTATATTGCGGGGATTTTCGCCGGCACATTTCTCTTTGGCGAGTTGTTTCCCTTCCTCTCCGGCTTCTATAATTCCACGCCGATGGGCCAGGTGACGATTCCCCAATTCTTCAACTTGTCGTACGGCCTCGTCGTCTTTCTTGTCGTGATGATGGCCATCGGCGGTTTTGCCGGAACAGGGTGGGTCGAACAGAAGTTTTCGAAATTGGCAAAGGAGACCATGCCATGACACTTTCAGCACGCCACTGGACGATCAACAAAAAGCTCGCAGCCCTGGTCGGATCATTGGGATTCCTCGCGCTCATAGCGGCGAACCCGTACAAAGGGAGCCGATTGGAGCTTAATGGAAGAGAGCTTTCGGAAATTGTGCAAAAGGAAGTGGACCACGTTTCAGCCGAAGAACTGGCCGGATGGATAATTCAAGGAAAGTCGGATTACCGGCTTGTCGACCTCCGAAACGAAAAGGATTTCGCAGAGTACCATATCCCGACGGCTGAGAATCTGGCCATCACGTCACTGCAGGAAGGTTCGCTTGCAAGAAACGACAAGATTGTCCTCTACTCCGACGGGGGGATCCATTCTGCGCAGGCGTGGTTTCTGCTCAAGTCAAATCAGTTCAAGGGGGTATATATACTGAGCGGCGGCCTGGATGAGTGGAAGGACAAGATCCTCTTCCCGCGGCTGAATGACAACGCGTCGCCCACCGAAATCGCCGCTTTCGAAAAAGCGAAGCTTGTCAGCAAATTCTTCGGAGGAATTCCGCAGGTTGGAGGCAACGTCGCATCCGGAATTCCAAAACTCGCAATGCCAAAATTGGAGTCTCCGGGTGCTGGACAGCCGAAGGCCGGACCAGCAAAGAAAAAGAAAGAAGGCTGTTGACGGGCTTCTTGATTAACTCATAAACGGTTCGTAGTTTGTCGATAACAAAAAAGCCCTCCATTCTGCGGAGGGCTTTTGATTCTCAAGTAACTCATCACCTTCAAAGCGGAGAAGCCCTCATGAAAGCAATTCCCAAACGGTTCGTGCAATTCAAAGAAGACTACCGGGACGTTGCAAGGGCCTATGAAGCCCTTGGGAACGCGTGTCATTCGGCGGGTCCTCTCGATGAAAAGACACGGGCACTTGTCAAATTGGCGATTTCCATTGGCGCACGGCTTGAAGGGGGCGCCCACTCTCACGTACGCAAGGCCCTCGATGCAGGGGTAACGAAGGAAGAATTGCGGCACGTTGCGCTCCTGGCAATCCAGACCATCGGATTCCCTCCTGCAATGGCAGCCATGAGCTGGATTGATGATATCGTAAAACCGGGGGCGAGCCGGAGCAGGAAAAAGTGAAACCACGCACCGATGTGCTTGGCGCAATTCTTGCCGGCGGCAAAAGCACACGCATGCGAACGGACAAGTCGCTCCTCTTCGTTAACGGAGCGCCACTTATCGCGCACGTTGCCCGCGCGATGACATCGGTTTTTCAAAACGTCGTCATCGTTGCCGATGATCCCGGGAAATATGGCTTCCTAAAATTAAAGGTCATCCCGGATTCCTACAAAGGAGCAGGACCGCTGGCCGGAATTCACGCCGCTCTCCTTTACGCCGAAACCAGGAGCGTATTCATTGCTTCGTGTGATACCCCACTTCTTTCGCCGAGTCTCATTGAATATGTCCTCGATTACAGCGGAACTGCATCAACGACAATCCCCATCCACCAGGAGCTACTCCAACCTTTGTGCGGCGTTTATGAGACGAAGTTAGCACCTCTCATTAAGAACGAACTCGACGCCGGCAATTTTGCGGTATTGGATTTCCTGAAAAGAATTGAGCCCACTGTCGTCCCGATTTCTCCCTCTCTCACGTGGTATTCGCCTCACATGTTTCTCAACGTAAATCGGCCGGAAGATGTTCACCGTTTCATCGAAATTACTCCCCGGATCGATACAAGGTCACAAGCATAGGCAGAGAAGTCACCGAGATTCGAGAACCACGCAGGCGATTCCCAAATTTGGTGAAACCTTTATTCCCAGAACGTCGTAAGTGAAAGAAAAAGGAGGTGTTATGACCAAGAGACTTTATCGTTCAATCAAAGAGAAGATGATCGGTGGAGTCTGCGGCGGTATCGCAGAATATTTTGACATCGACCCCGTCCTCATCCGCATCCTCTTCGTCGTGGCTGTGTTCGCCGGAGGCTCGGGGATTCTTGCCTACATCATTTGCTGGATTATCATACCGGAACAGCCGTACGTCGTGCCCGTGAGCCCATCCGCAAATTCGACTCAGCCTGCCTCACCCCAATCTCAACCGGTGCCCGAGCCCGGAAGTCACAAAGGGAGCGCAGCTGCGGGTGTCATCCTCATCATCATTGGCGGGTTATTCCTGGCAGACAATTTCCTTCCGCACTTTCATTTCAGGGACTTCTGGCCGTTGATCCTCGTCGCACTCGGTATCGGGATACTCTCACGATCGGGCAAACACTCCTAACCAAGAGAGGAATCGATCAATTATGAAAATAGGACGTTTCTTCTGGGGGACATTTTTTGTTGTTGTCGGACTTCTGCTGTTGCTATACAATTTGGACTATCTGCATTTCGACTGGAGTTACTCCTGGAGACTCTGGCCGCTTCTCCTGATATTCTGGGGGTTGTCAAAGTTTACAGAAAACAGGCCTGTCAGAATCGGTCTCGCCATGTGCAATGGTATCGTCCTGGCCTGTATGTTCTTTGGCTTCTTCTCCTTCCAATGGTTTGACGGTATTGATGACGACTCCGAACCTGCACGCTATTCGCAGCAGTTGTCAGAGCCGTACAACAACACCATTCAACGTGCAGTCTTCAATCTCAGCGGCGGGGCGGGAAAATTCGTGATGACTTCGACGACGGATAATCTCATCGATGCCGAGACGGAAAGCGGTCTCGGACGCTATGAACTGGACAAGTATGAAGAGAAGGGGTCGACGGAGATTTCTCTGAGAATGGAAGACCATCGATCCTTCAGGTTTTTCCATCGGCTGAGAAACAGGGCGGATATCCGCTTGAATCCCAACCCGGAATGGCAGATGCACTTCAGCGCAGGGGCTTCAACACTCGACCTTGATCTGACCCCTTACAAGACCACAACCGTGACTCTCGATGCCGGTGTGACGACAGTGCGCGTGAAGCTCGGCGACCGATCAAAAGAAACGACTGTGAATGTAAAAACAGGAGTCTCATCCGTTCGGATAGAAATCCCCGCGACTTCTGGCTGCGAAATTGCGGACAATGCACATATCGGAAGCTCCAGTTTTGAGGATTTTCACAAATCAGACTCACAGACCTGGCAGACAGACGGCTTTGATTCTGCTACGAACAAGATCTTTATTGATATCGACAGCGGTGTGTCGAGCGTCAGGGTGACGAGATACTGATCGTCCAACTGTGTCGCGGAAAAGCAAAAGCCCTTCTCACGTGAGAAGGGCTTTTTAGTCTGGGCTGTCGCTGTCAACCACGCAGCAATCCGTCATTCCTCCTGCACTTCCCCCCCGCCGAAATATTGTTTGATCTTCTCGGCAATCGTATCACCGACAATATCCGCAAGTTGATCCTGTGTGGCGAATTTCACACCCTGGACGGAGCCAAACGCCTCCAGGAGTTCCTGTGCGCGCTTTTTTCCGATTCCTTTGATGAGGTCCAGCTCGGTCTGCAGGATCCTTTTTGAACGCAGTTGTCGATGGAACGTGATCGCAAAACGGTGCGCTTCATCCCGCAATTGCTGGAGCAGCCTCAATCCGGAGGAGGTTCTTGGCAGGAGAATCGGCTCGTTTTGCCCGGGAACGAATATTTCCTCCAGTTTCTTTGCGAGACCAATCACGGGTGTGTTCGTGATACCGAGCTTCTGAAGCACTTCAACAGCGCTGGACAGTTGCCCTTTGCCGCCATCGACGACAATGAGATCGGGGAGCGGTGATTGTTCCTGCAACATCCGTGTGTACCTTCGCTCGACGACTTCTTTCATGCTTGCAAAATCGTCCGGACCGACGACCGTCCTGATTTTGTATTTTCGGTATTCGCTTTTCTTCGGTTTCGCGTCCTCGAAGACGACCAGGGATGAAACAGGGTCGCTCCCCTGGATGTTGGAATTATCGAAACATTCGATCTTCCTCGGCAGTGATTCAAGGCGGAGATCGCGCTGGAGTGCCTTCAGAGAGTGCGGTACGAAATCGCCACGCTTCATGCGCTGGATTTCCAGTTCATCCAGCCAGTACTGGGCATTGTTCTTCGTCATCGCGATGAGCTTTGCCTTGTCGCCCGCCTGGGGAACTTCCAGCCGCACTTCGCCGCCACGCCGGTCGCGCAGCCATTGAGACAGCAGCTCGGCGGAAAGCGGTGGATCGGAAAGGACAATTTCGGGTGGAACATCCTCGGCTTCCAGGTAATAACGTTCAAGGAGCAGTTCAATGATTTCACCCGCCGCCTTCGCTTCAACGTTGCCGAGGTAGAAATGCTGACTCCCGACGACTTTTCCTTCACGCACTTTGAACACAACGCCGCACGCATCGTCTCCCTTCACTGACAGGCCCACGATATCTTTGTCCAGCTGCTTGTCATCCACGACTCGTTGTTTCTCCGTGTAGACGGCCAGCGCTTTCACCTGGTCGCGAATTCGACCAGCATCCTCGAACTTGAGCTGAGCGGAATATTGCTTCATCTCTTCTTCAAGCGACTCAACGACGAGCTTTGTCTTGCCACGCAATACCTGGGCAGCCTGGGCAATTTTCCTGTTGTAGTGCCCGGCTGAGACAAATGCTTCGCACGGCCCTTCGCACTTGTGGATGTGGTAGTCGAGACAGATTTTGAATTTGTGTGCCGCGATCGATTCTTCCGTCAGGTCGTAATTGCAGCTCCGAATCATGAAAATATCCCGGACAGTCTTCAGCGCGAAGCGCATCGTCTTCACATCCGTGTACGGCCCGAAATACTTGCCGCCCGGCACCTTTCTGCGGGTCACGAAGATCCTCGGAAACGGTTCATTGGTAATGACGATATACGGATAACTTTTGTCATCTTTGAGGAGGACATTGTAACGGGGTTTGAGCTTCTTGATGAGGTTTGCTTCAAGGATCAGCGCTTCGACTTCCGACCCGGTGACGACGAGCTCGACGTCGACGATTTTTGCGATCATCGATTCCAGTCTTGGTTCCGGTGCCCGGGATTTCTGAAAATACTGGCGCACGCGGCTCCTGAGATTGGCGGCCTTTCCGACGTACAACACCTTCCCCTCAGCACTCTTGAACTGATAGACACCCGGGTTCGGAGGAAGCGATTCAAGTTTTTCTGCGAGGGTGAGATCTTTTGCGTTGAAGCTTATTGCGGTATGGTCTTGCGGAGCATCCACAAATCTTACTTCGCCTTTTGGCTGATTTCGATCAAGACTCCATTGGCAGACTTTGGATGGATGAACGCGACGAGGTAATTGTCGGCCCCCTTGCGCGGCGTCTCGTCGATCAGCTGGAATCCTGCCTTCTTCAGCCGATCAAGCTCGCGGACTATGTCGTCGACGACGAACGAAACATGGTGCATCCCTTCTCCACGCTTTTCGACAAATTTTGCGATCGCGGAGTCAGGAGCAGTTGCTGCCAGGAGTTCGATGGCAGTATCGCCGAAGGTGAACATCGCCGAATTGACCTTCTGGTCTTCAACGCGTTCGGTGTGGTCGGGTTTTTCCCCCAGAAGTGCCGAGAACAGTTCGACCGACTTGTCCAAATCCTTCACAGCAATGCCAATATGGGAAATTGTTCTTGTCACATTCTTCTTACTTGAGCAACAGCATTTTGTTTGTACGTATTGATATCCGGCCACCCGCGTGTACCTGCAATCGGTAGAGGTACATTCCGCTTGCCAACGAAAGCGAGCTCGCGTCGAATGTAGACTCGTAATTTCCGGCCGACAAGGTCCGGTCGATCAACGTGGCAACCCGTTTCCCCTGAAGCGAGAAGACCGAAAGCACAACGTGTCCACGATCCTGAAGCCGAAATGAAACCTTGGTACTTGGATTGAAAGGGTTCGGAAAATTCTGACCGAGCACAATAGCATCAGGTTCCACGGCTGCCGCCGCCACCTTTGTGACCGCAGGCAACGTCGGACTTCCGGCATTGATCCATGCGGTATACAACAGACTTGCATACGCGACGGTTGCCCGCTGGAATTGAAGTTTCGTGAAATTCTGAGTCTTCTCCCAGAGTGCTGCGTAGTACGTCTGAGGCGGAGACCCGCTTCCGCTCCAACCCGATGCCTGACGTGCGAATACGTCAGCACCATAGACTGAATCCACATAGGAATTTGATTGATAGACAATCTCGAACGCGAAATCGACCGGACTGGTCACGACGTGAACCGAATCAGGCTGGACCGTGAGCAATGTCTGGTACGAAGAGATCATTTGCGATTCGTACCGGGTATGGATCCCCCTGCTTCCCGTCAACGACGATCTCCCGTCAAAGTCCTTTGTCGCGTGCAACGGCTGATGTGCATCGCCGACATAGTGCCCCAGATCCGCCGAGGATTGCCATACCTTTTGCCAGTCGTCACGGCGCATTTGTGCAGTCAGCGAATCAAGCGTCCACACAATCGCCCAGGGGTTGACACCGTAAGAGAAGACAGCCGTGCTGTCATAACGTGCGATCGCCGTACTGAAATTTCTTGCCACCGTCTTCGAGGGGAATTCAGGATATGAATCGATGTCGATGAAATGTCTGGGGCCTTCCCTGAAGATGAAAGGTTTGCTGGCATCGCCCCCTTTGCGATTGTCGGCATCACTTGCGTGAGCGGCCAGGAACGGCTCCTGCTGAATCATGCCTTCCATTTCCGGGGGTAAATACTGTACAACATTCCCGTTGATAATCCGATGCCCGACTTGTCCCCACCCTGCGACCAAGAACACCAGCACAGTTGAAGACAACAAGCGCAATACTATTCTTGCCTGCTGTATCGTCAATCCCATAAGAGAGCTTTCTTGCTGGCGATCATTCTCGCAAGCTCTTTGCCGTTCGCGGCAAGAATTCCACAGAGGACCAGCGTCGCACCGCTGAATATCCTCGGAGCGAGAGATTCCCCAAGCACGAACGCCCCGAGGGCGACCGCGATGATCGGTGTGACGAAGGAGGTCATGGACAGAAGCACCGTATCGACGTGCTTGACGAGCCAGAAGTACGCAACGAACGCCGTGACGTTTCCGAGCACAGCCAGGTAGACAATGGAAAGCAAGGCCTGGCCCGTGAATGATACGCCGGAGTAGTCTTCAACAAGGACGCTGGTCACGAGAAGGAGAATTGTCCCAAGACTCATCGCGGCAAAGTTGACGCCGATGGGACTGAACGCTTCACCGTGTTTTTTCAGGTACACAAGGGAGAACGCCTGAATAAACGCGCTTGCCACAATCGCCGCCATTCCCGCCAACGCAACGTGTGAATCGAACGACAGTTCGTTCGAAAAAATAACGTAGACACCAGCAAACCCCAGGAGTACGCCGACAACTTTCAGGCCGTTCATCTTTTCATTCTGGAGCAGGAAATGGGAGAAGAGCGCCACAAAGAACGGGTACGACGCAAAAAGGATCGATGCGAGGGCGCTCGGGATCAGTCGCTGCCCCCAATACACCAGCGCGTAGGGAACCCCAAATGCCGTGAGGCCGATGAACAGGGCGAGTTTCTGAAACACGGTTCCCCGCGGAAGAGACTCTTTGCGCATCACCATCATCGCATACAGGAGAATGCTGGCAAGCATAAACCGCAGCCCGGCAGCCAGGAACGGCGGGACAGTGGCGAGGCCAATCTTGATAACAAGCCACGTCGATCCCCAGATCAGGCATACGACAACGAGCCACAGAACAACTTTCGTCTTGAGCTTAATGAGCACACCCGGAAGTTAATGTTCTCATCACACCGTCCTGCATCCAGGGGCGTGTGCCCGCGGACACCTCGAAACGATGTCGGCCATCACGCGTTCGTGGAATAGCCATAGTTCTTCAGGAGCGCTTCTTTTTCCCGCCAATGTTCGCGCACTTTTACCCGCAGTTCAAGAAAAACAGTGTGCTGGAGGAACGATTCGATTTCCTGTCGTGCGGCCTGACCGACGGCCTTCAACGCATCCCCCTTCGCTCCGATCAGGATACCCTTTTGCGAATCCCGTTCGACGATGATATCGGCATTGATATAGGTTTTGCCCCGCTCGCGCTCGTGATATTCGCGGATTTCGACTGCAGTCGAGTACGGGATTTCATCGCTGAACTGTTCAAAGACTTTTTCGCGGATGAACTCCGCAACGAAGAACCGGTCCGACGAATCGCTGACGATATCGGTCGGATAGAATGGTTCGTGGACGGGCAAATACCCGAGAAGCGTCTTCAACAAGTCATCCAGGTTGTCCTGTTTGAGTGCAGAAATGGGGATGACCTCCCGGAATACACCCCGTCCCGAGAACTCCGCCATCACCGGCAGGACTTCCGGCTTGTAGATCGTGTCCACTTTATTAATGACGAGCAGAATGGGCTTTGCTGAATATTTTTCCACGACCAGTTTTTCAACTTCCACGGGAAGCCGCGCTCCGCGGGAAATCTCCGTCATCACGACAATCACATCCGCATCGTTCAACGCGGCCTGGGCCGAAGTGAGCATCTTTTCGTGCAAAAGGTATTTCGGCTTGATGAGACCCGGCGTATCGAGAAAAATAATCTGCGCGTCATCCCTGCTCAGGATACCGAGCACGCGTTGACGCGTCGTTTGGGGTTTGGGTGTGACAATGGAAATCTTCTGATTCAGGAAGGCGTTCATCAGGGTCGACTTGCCGACGTTCGGCTCGCCGACTATTGCGACATAGCCCGCCTTGAAGTCGTTCGACTGGGGGGACATCTAGATAGCCTCTTCCCCGGACTCCTCCGTACGAATACGAATGACGTCTTCCACAGGATAGATGAATATCTTGCCGTCGCCCACCTGGCCCGTTTTGCCGACTTTGATGATCGTCGAAACGATCCGCTCCACCATGTTGTCTTTCGCGATGATCTCGAGTTTGATCTTCGGGAGGAAATCAATCTTGTACTCGGCGCCGCGGTAGGTTTCCGTATGGCCTTTTTGGCGGCCGTACCCCTTGACTTCGGTGAGCGTCATTCCCTTTACGCCGATTTCCGAAAGGGCTTCGCGAACGTCGTCCAATTTGAACGGCCGTATGATTGCTTCAATCTTCTTCATATTCCGTTTTCAGCGTCGAGTTGTTGGTCTGCATCCGCAACCGCACTGCCGAACCGTGAAGCCTGCTATGCTCCGTGGCAGTTCTTGTACTTCTTTCCGCTGCCGCAAGGGCAGGGATCATTACGGCCAACTTTCTCCCCAACTCTCACGGGCTGCACCTTTTGGCCGGTCGGTGCCCGTCCGTCACTTCCCACCGGTTCGCGGTCGGCCGTCGGCGGACCCTGGAATCCTGCACCCTGCGCCGACTCGTGCGAGAGCATCACCTGACGCGGGCGGCGAATCCGCTGGGCAGGCAGTTGTTCCGGCCTCTCGGGATAAAGTTTGAATACCATGCCGACAACTTCATCCGCGATCATTTCCATCAATTCCATGAACATCCTGAAACCCTCTTTCTTGTATTCAACAAGAGGATCCCGCTGTCCGTAGCCCCGGAGATGGATGCCTTCTTTCAGGTCGTCCATCTCGCGAAGATGGTCGCGCCACTTCGCGTCGATCACCTGCAATGTGGCAATCTTTTCCAGCGTGCCCATCAATTC
>DATDNS010000383.1:0-3617 GCA_036518155.1 Bacteroidota bacterium | reverse complement strand
TAAGCGGGCAATTCTTGGCGCACCCCGGAATATCAAAGACCCTACCGTCTTTCATCGAATTTCTATCATAGCCTTCCTCGCGTGGGTCGGCCTCGGTGCTGACGGTCTCTCTTCATCTGCGTACGGACCCGACGAGTCCTTCAGGGCCCTCGGACACCATACCTATCTCGCGATCGGCCTTGCTCTTGCAACGGCGTTTACCATTTTCATCATCTCCTACGCCTATTCACGCATCATCGAGCATTTTCCCTTCGGCGGAGGTGGGTATGTCGTGGCGAGCAGGCTTCTCGGGCCAAAATACGGTTTGATTTCGGGATCGGCCCTCCTCGTCGATTATGTCCTGACGATTTCCGTATCGATTGCCAGCGGGGCCGATCAGGTCTTCAGCGTCCTGCCTCCCGAGACGGCGAAATACAAGCTCATCGTCGTGTCCTTGACCATTATGGCGCTTATGCTTCTGAACCTGAGAGGTGTCAAAGAGTCTGTCACGATCCTGATGCCCATTTTCCTGGTTTTCCTCGTCACGCACGTCATCCTGATTTTTGGCGGCATTGGATTTCATATGGTCGAAGCATCACACGTGGCCGGAGAAGTGAAGCAAGGGTTCAATTCCGGCCTGGCAACACTGGGGGCCGCCGGAATGGTTGCCCTGTTCTTTCGCGCATATTCCATGGGGGCCGGCACCTATACCGGGATCGAAGCAGTCTCCAACGGTATCCAGATTATGCGGGAACCAAAGGTAGAAACCGCCCGTCGCACCATGCTTTACATGGCAGTCTCCCTCGCCCTGACGGCTGGCGGAATCATGGTCTGCTACCTGTTCTTCCACGTGACTCCGGAACCCGGAAAGACAATGAACGCCGTTCTTCTCGACCGCTTTGCCGGCGGATGGTCCCTGGGGTCGCTGCCTCTTGGAAATTTCTTTGTTGTTCTAACGCTCGGTGCGGAAGCTGCCCTCCTGTTCGTGGCGGCACAGGCCGGTTTTATCGACGGACCGCGGATTATGTCCAATATGGCATCGGATTCGTGGCTTCCCCATCGGTTTACTTCACTTTCCGACCGGCTGACGATGCAAAATGGGGTGTTTCTGATTTCGGCGGCCTCCATCCTGACGCTGGTACTGACAAAAGGACAGACCACAACGCTTGTTCTGATGTACTCCATCAACGTTTTCCTGACATTTTCCCTGTCCCAGATGGGAATGGTCCGGTACTGGATTCAGCATCGCCGGAAATATCCGGATTGGTCCAGGCACATCGTCATCCACCTCATCGGTTTGGTACTCTGTCTTTCCATCCTCATCATCAGTCTTGTCGAGAAATTTACCGAAGGAGGATGGGTTACGCTTGTGATCACTGTCGCCTTGATCGGACTTTGCATCGTCATCAAACGTCACTACGACAATGTCACTGTGCATTTGAAACGGCTGGATGACATCCTGAGCGACATCCCTCCCGTGACGACGGAAGCGGCGAAACGTACCGACCCGCGTGCACAGACTGCCGTCCTGTTCGTGAAAGAATACGGCGGCCTCGGCATCCACTCGTTCCTCTCGATACAGCGGCTCTTCCCGAATCATTTCAAAAACTATATTTTTGTTTCGGTTCACGTCGTCGACGCCGGCGGGCTCAAAGGGGCTGAAGATCTCGATCAGGCCATTGAAAAGACTGAAGATTCGCTGAAGAAGTACGTGATGCTGGCGAACCAGATGGGATTTGCTGCAGATTTCAGACTTGGCATGGGAACAGAGGTGCTCGTCGAAGCCGAGCGCATGTGCCTGGAACTGTCGAAAGAGTTTCCACGGTCAATCTTTTTCGCGGCAAAGCTCGTCTTCCAGAAAGAACGCTGGTACCAGCGGTTCCTCCACAACGAGACCGCTTATGCGTTCCAGACACGACTGCAGTTTGCCGGACTCAATTCCATGGTTCTCCCCGTCCGCGTCTTCGAATCTCAACTGGCGACGTAGCGGATCCGCCTTTCCCCCTTCACGACGTCCACTCCGTATCAACCACCTGAGACAGGCTATTTCTGTGCGGCGGCGAAACCGGCCCGCTGCATGGTCCCCCACGACTTCACGCCGCGGAAGAAGTCCACAAGACCTTTGATTCTCCACAACACTGTCAGTTGTCGATAGCCGAAATTCTCCAACACGGCAAAGATGATAAGCTTGAAGAGATCACGGGCACGGGGATACCGGTGAAACGAGATTTCCTCGAGGAGGACCGCACCGACTGAGAAAAGCATCCCGTAGACGATCGCAACAATGAAGAAGAGAACAAGGATCTGAATATTCACGACGCCGAAGAAATAAGAGAACACGACGAATATATACCCGATCATTTCGATAACGGGGCCAAGCAATTCAAACAAGAGGTAGTAAGGGATGGAAAACAGTCCGATGACCCCGTAATTCTTGTTGAACATCATGGATCGGTGTATGAGAAGAGTATCAAGCAAACCCCTGTGCCAGCGATTTCTCTGGCGGCCAAGGATTCTGAGCGTCTCCGGAGCTTCGGTCCAACAGACCGGATCAGGCACAAAAACGACTTTGTAGGGCAATGCGTGATCATACATATAGCGATGCATTCTGGCCACGAGCTCCATATCCTCGCCGACCGTGTCGTGCTTGTAACCGCCGCACGCCAGAACGATATCCTTGCGAAACAGCCCGAACGCTCCGGAGATAATGAGCAAACCGTTGATGGCACTCCATCCCATGCGCCCGGAGAGGAATGCCCGGAAATATTCCACGACCTGAAATACCGGGATAAGTTTTTTTGAAAGCCGGACCGTCTTCACCCTGCCCCGTTCTATTTCGCATCCATTGGCAATGCGCACGATGCCGCCGACCGCGATGACCGTCTCGTCTTCGAGGAATGGTTTGGCCACCTTAAGAAGGGCATTGTCTTCGAGGATTGAATCGGCGTCGATTGCGCAAAACAGAGGGTAATGCGAGATATTGACGCCGACATTCAGCGCATCCGCCTTGCCGCCGTTTTCCTTGTCGACGACGATCAGGTTCTTAAGCTCGGGTTTGTCAGAAACATAGATTCCCCTGACAGGTTTCGTCTTGATCTTCCGTACATACACCTGCCGGGTCTTCCGCAGATGGAATTCTGCCACCATGGTTTCGAGAGTACCATCCCTGCTGCCGTCGTTAATGACGATGACTTCCATCGTTGAATAATTCAACTTGAGGAGCGAATGAACACTTTCGACGATGGTTGCCTGCTCGTTATACGCGGGGGCAAGGACCGAGATCGGCGTGCTGAATTCGGACTGAATGATCACCCTGAAATCGCAAAACGAGTCTCTTCGCAGGTAGCGAACGATCGCGAAATACGACGAGACAAGCATCAGGAAATAAACAATGTTGATGAGAATGAAATAGAAGATGATGAAGACGGAGAATCCCTGCGACATGATCCTCGTCAGGAGACGGAGGATTTCCATAGTCGGGCTCATTGGGTCATTCTCCCGAGGGATTCCTCAGACATTCCGAGTTCTTCGAGGAATTGCAGCACGATCCGCCTGCCGATTTCATCCGCTTCACGGTAGGCCTCGACGAAGAGATCCGGGCCCGCCCCTTCGATGCGTTTCAGCGAACGCCCCGAGGC
>DATDNS010000382.1:0-4417 GCA_036518155.1 Bacteroidota bacterium | reverse complement strand
GGTCTCTCTGACCGACTATGGCGCATTTGTGGAAATTGAAAAAGGCATTGAAGGGCTTATTCACATTTCCGAAATGAGCTGGACGCAGCACATCAAACATCCTTCCCAGGTGGTGTCAATGGGGCAGATGGTGGATGCAATCATCCTCTCATTGGACAAAGAAGGCAAGAAGATCTCGCTCGGAATGAAACAGCTTGAGCCGGATCCCTGGACGACACTGCTCCAAAAGTATCCCGTCGGATCAAAGCATACGGGCATCGTTCGCAACTTGACGAATTTTGGAGTGTTTGTCGAATTGGAAGAAGGAGTCGACGGACTCGTCCACATTTCCGATTTGTCCTGGACGAAGAAGATCCGCCATCCCGGCGAGGTCGTCAAGAAGGGCGACAAGCTGGATGTGGTTATTCTCTCTGTCGACGTGGATCAGCGCAGAATATCGCTCGGCCATAAGCAGATCCAGGATAACCCGTGGGACGCGTTTGAAAGCGCATACAAACTCGGGACTGAGACAGAGGGGAAGATTGTTCGCATCATCGAAAAAGGTGTGATCGTAGAACTCTCGATGGGCGTCGACGGATTTATCCCCCTGTCACAGCTGTCGCAGACACCTGTGAAGAATATCACGGAATCGTTCAAACCTGGCGATGTCTTGCCGCTCAGAGTCATCGAGTTTGACAAAGAGAGCAAGAAAATCGTTTTGTCGGCGATCGAATATCTTCGCGGGAAGGAGCAGCAAATTGTGGAAGACTACGTTGCACAACACAAATTGACTCCTATGACCCTCAAGGATATCGTGACGACTGCATTGCCGACATCCGAGTCGAGTTTCAACGAACCGACAAACTGACAACCGCATCAACCGTGAAAGAGTTGCTCAAGATGATTGGGCAACTCTTTTCTTTATGAAAACCGTAGCTCTTCATACGCTGGGCTGCAAACTCAATTTCGCGGAGACCTCGAGTATTGGCGGTCAATTCCGCGAGAGAGGGTATCGTGTGGTGGATTTCAGCCAGCCAAGCGATGTCTTTGTCCTCAATACGTGCAGTGTCACCGAGCGAGCTGACCGGGAATGCCGACAGTTGATCCGCAGGGTCCGACGCCGCTCGCCGGAGACGTATATCATCGTTATGGGGTGTTATGCCCAGCTGCGTCCGGAAGCGATTGCCTCGATTGAGGGTGTCGACCTGGTGCTCGGCGCAAAGGAGAAATTCAATCTCTTTGATTATTCAAGCCCTGATATGAAAGAGGCTAAAGCGAGAATTCTCGTTTCACCCGTCGATCAGGCAGTCACGATTGGCCAGGCGTCCTCGGCCGCATCAGACCGCACCCGGGCGTTCCTGAAGATTCAGGACGGGTGCGATTATTCGTGCTCATTCTGCACCATTCCCCTCGCCCGCGGATCGAGTCGCAGTCAATCCCTTGAAGAAGTTTATGCGCAGGCAAGCCAAATTGCATCCGGAGGATACAGAGAGATTGTTCTCACGGGGGTCAACGTTGGTGATTATGGAAAGAAGATCCATTCTGACCTTCAGTCGCTGCTTGCCAGACTAGTCTCCATCGACGGAATTGAACGAATCCGCATAAGTTCAATCGAACCGAATCTCCTGACGGACAACCTGCTGGATTTTTGGCTCTCCCAGGAGAAGCTGTGCAAGCATTTCCATATTCCGCTCCAGAGTGGAGATGATGCGATTCTTGGCTTGATGCGAAGGCGCTATCGAAGCGATTACTATGAAGAGCGTGTTCAGAGAATCAAATCGTCGTGCCCAGATGCGTGCATCGGTGCCGACGTGCTCGTTGGTTTTCCCGGCGAGACGAATGAACTCTTTGACAGCACATACAGCTTTCTGCGCGACGTGCCGCTTTCGTATCTCCACGTTTTTACTTATTCAGAACGGCCGAACACGGACGCAATACTTCTTAAGGATGTTGTTGAGCCAAGAATCCGGGCGGAACGAAGTGAGCGCTTACGAACACTGGGCATCCGAAAACGAAAAGCATTCCACGACTCCTTTGTCGGTAAAACTGTAGAGGTGCTGTTCGAAGGCGAGCGATTGCCCGGCGTATGGTCCGGATTGACCGACCGTTATATCCGCGTCGAGGTAGAATCAAAGAGCGCGCTCGGAAACACGATCAGTCGTGTAAAGGTCGTCAAATCAGATGGCGAAAAGTGCCTGGGTCAACTGGTGCCGGGCGCCCGCGAAGCAACACTTGCTGGAGCGTCACTTTCTCCATTCCAATGGACACCGGAGGCAGCATTATGATCAAAACGACCAAGTGCCTTTTTCTTTCGTTCATGGTTGCGTCGGTCGCATTGGCACAATCCACCGTCCAGGATGCGTTGTTCAATGCAAAACAATCGTCAATAAATAACCCGGATCCTGCAGCCTTTCAAGCGGCGCAGACATCCCCATCCAGGTCTGTCCTGTTGGCTACGATGCTATCCGTTGTCATTCCTGGTACAGGAGAACTCTACGCAGGCAATTTCCAATCCGGAAAATATGCGTTGATGGCCGAGGTCGCGATTTGGGTAACGTATGGTGCGGTCTATACCCATGGTTCCTGGGTCCGGCAGGATGCCCGTTTGTTCGCGACGGAACACGCCGGGGCAGCATTCAACGGAAAAGGGGATAAGTTTGATGTCGATATTGGAAATTATGCTTCAATGAGTGACTACAATCAGGCGAAGCTGAGGAATCGTGAACTTGATTTACTCTACACAGACCCTTCGTACAATTGGCAGTGGGATTCCGACGCGGCCAGAACGTCATTCAAGAACGCGCGAATTCGAAGCGACCAGATCTATCAAAATGCAAAGTTTGTGATCGCGGCAGCAGTGGTGAACAGGATATTATCCGCATTCTCGGCCGCAAAGGCCGCATCCGCTTACAATAAAAGCGCCGGTGTTGACGGGGCGTGGAATATCGAAGCACGTCCCACAAGCACATTGAAGGTTGCGGACGGCTGGTCTCTTCAATTCTCATACGATTTTTAACTGGTCATTGTCGTCAACTTTTCAAATCCCGCCCGATTGTGAGCGGGATTTTTTTTGAAGGGTCTTTCCGTGCCACATCGAACAATCAAATTGACTTTGGAGTACGACGGCACCGAATTCGTTGGATGGCAATTCCAGGAAAATGGTCGTTCGGTTCAGGAGACCGTGGAAAAAGGGCTGTCCCAGATTCTTCAGGAACAAATACGGGTCGTCGGAGCAGGCCGGACGGATTCGGGAGTTCACGCAAAGGGGCAGGTGGCAAGCTTTAAAACCGAAACTTCACTAAATTGCGCATTACTTGTCCGTGGACTGAACGGAGTGTTTCCGGACGATGTCGCTGCGTTGAGCGCGGAGGAAGTAGCGGAGAATTTCAACGCACGCTTCGACGCCCGTTCCCGGCGCTATCGCTATGTTATCCGTACAATACCGACCGCACTATCACGGAATTATTGCTGGAGCCTGGGATACCACCTTGAGCCCGAATTGATGAATCAGTGTCTCCAGGGTATACTCGGCAGGCACAATTTTGCATCATTTTGCAGGACTGATTCAGAAGTAGCACATCACGATTGCACCGTCTTTGCAGCGCGGTGGGAACAACCGGACGAATCGTCGCTTGTTTTCGACATTACCGCGGATCGATTTCTCCACGGCATGGTACGATCGCTTGTCGGAACAATGGTGGATGTTGGTCGTGGCTACAGGTCCGTAGGAGAGTTTGGAGAAATCCTTGACGCCCGTGACCGTCGCAAAGCCGGAATGTCTGCCCCTGCAAAAGGACTTTATCTGCTTGAAGTAACGTATTAGGTCGAATCGTTGAGACATCTGAAGAAAATTCTCTCTGAGCTTCTGATCAAATGGGGTGTTCTGAAAGCAGAACTCTCCGAGGAAGAGATACGTCAGGTTATTGATGCAGGCACGCAGAGCGGAGTGATCGACAAAACAGAGCATGAACTCATTCGAAGTATCCTGTCGTTTTCGGATCTGACCGCAAAGGAAGTGATGGTACCCCGCCCGGACATCATTGCCCTTGACCTTACCATGAGCCGTGAGGCAATTCTCCGGAGAGTCATCGACGAAGGATATTCACGTCTGCCTGTCTATGAAAAGTCGATCGACAACATTGTCGGGATCATCTACAGCAAGGATTTGCTGAGTCTCCTCGAACACCGTGACCTTATCATTCTTCAGGACATCATTCGGCCGGCATTTTTTATCCCCGAATCCAAGAAGATCAGCGAACTGTTGCGGGATCTCCAGCAACACAAGGTCCATCTCGCGATTGTCATCGATGAGCACGGCGGGACAGAAGGGATCGTGACAATGGAAGACATCATCGAAGAGATCGTCGGAGAGATCCTTGACGAATACGACGAGGCGAGCCGTCCGGTCGAGCGATCAAGCGACGGTTCTTCGATCGTG
>DATDNS010000381.1:0-2722 GCA_036518155.1 Bacteroidota bacterium | reverse complement strand
GTGCCTCTGCGGCCTGTTCCTTGTACTCCCAGCTTCGCCAGAGAATGCTGGAACACGATTCAGGCGCAATGACGGAATACCACGCGTTCTCAAACATCAGGATGCGATCGCCGACACCGATTCCGAGTGCCCCGCCCGAAGCCCCCTCCCCGATGACGACGACAATGATCGGAACGGGCAGGTGTGACATTTCAAAGAGATTTCGCGCAATCGCTTCGGCCTGGCCCCGTTCTTCCGCTTCGAGGCCCGGGAATGCACCGGGAGTATCGAGAAGCGTGATCACGGGCCTGTGAAATTTTGCCGCGAGCTTCATCAGCCGCAACGCCTTGCGGTACCCTTCGGGGTTCGGCATCCCGAAGTTCCTGAAGAGGTTCGATTTCGTGTCGCGTCCTTTTTGATGACCCAGAATGAGCACTGCATCTTTATCAAGCCTGCCGAACCCACCGACGATTGCCTTGTCATCACCAAACGCACGATCACCGTGAAGCTCGACGAAGTCGTCGATGATCATGTGGATATAATCGGAGGTGTAGGGGCGTTCGGGATGCCTCGCAAGCTGGACACGCTGCCAGCGGGTCAGATTTGTGTAGATACTTGACCGTAATTGATCGACTTTCTTCTCGAGAGTTTCAATCTCATCGACAATGTCCAGATTGTCGGCGTATTTCCGCATCTCTTCGATCTTCTGTTCCAGTTCAATGATCGGCCGCTCAAACTCAAGAACAACTTTTGCCATTTCGACTCCTTTCAACAAAGCTTCCACGTGTCCGCATTCGTGTCCCCGGCATCAGGAACTCTTTTTCGCAGCACGATTCTTCAGCCAGCTCTTGACAAGAATTTCAATATCCAGCATGACAGACTGGTTCCGGGCATAGTAGAGATTCAACTGGTCAATCTCATCGTTTGTCATCGTGCGATGAGCCTGCAACTGGACCATTCCGGTCAATCCGGGCTTGCCCGTGGAAAGAGTTCCGGACATCGTTCGCTGGTCTGTCGCCGAAGGTCCCACAAAACTCATCTCGCCCCGAAAAACAGCAGGGATCTTTTCCACGACGCCGCCTTCAGGCCTGCGGCCGGACCGCCGTACCAATTGCATAATAGGGTAAACACTAATCAAGAGCAATCCCGAAATTGCCAGATCAAACAGTCGTTTTGTGAAACGGTGCGATGGTTGGTCAATATTGTACGAAATCCGTACAAGAGGCACTTCATTCAACGAATCGATGCTTCCTTTTCCGATGATCACATCCATCGTACTGGGAACCAGATGGAAGGTCACTGCTTGTTCCCTCGTATTGCCGATCATCGACAGAATGTTTGCATACGATGTCGATTGCGGAGAGACGATCAGGTCCTGTACCCGGTATGCCTCAACCACTTTGGCGATATTTTCATAACTGCCAACGATGGGCGTGCCATCGATCTCCCTGCCAATGCGTTTCATGGTTGCATCGACGAAACCGACGACTTCGTAATCTCCCGCAACGTAATTCCGCAACTTCTTGAGGAGCTGCCGTGCGGATGGATCGGTCCCGACAATGAGCGTTCGTTTACCGAGAACACTCCTCCGCCCTTTTGCTCTGGCCTTGCCAAACATTCTTAACACAAGGCGCCACCCTGGAATGAGCCCCACGCACAGGATTCCCGATATCCCGATGATCATCCTGCTGAAGGCATACGTCTTGAAAAATGCCATCAGCGCGGAGATCAGCAAATAGCTGACGAACACCGCAACGATGGACCTCGAGACAGACATGCTCCGGTTCGTATAGACGCCTGAGGCGTACATCACACCAACGACGATTGTGGCGGGGACAATGAAGACGATCGGATAGGCATACGAGGGATACAGGAACACGCTCCCGCGCCATAGGAATTCGGCGCCGAGAAGACTGAGCGGCACAAGCAGGAAATCGATGAGCGAATATTTCATCGGCTTCAGCAAGGATCGAACGAGTGCAAACCGGGCTGTCATTGCGATTCCCAGCTTAAGCGTCATCGACACAATGCTCGAGGTGCCATAGTGTTTTCGTACGAACAGATGCATTGCCTCATAAAACGTCTGGATTTCGTTCAGGCTGCTCCGTCTTGTGCTTTCTCCCTTGTAATGAATAATCGATGTCGTGTGGACATAGAATATCTTCCATCCTGCGTGTTGAATCCGGTAACACCAGTCAAGATCCTCCCCGTACATGAAGAAGTCTTCGTCCAGACCTCCGACGTCTTGATACACTTCGCGGCGAACCATCATGAACGATCCGCTCACCGCATCGACTTCGTGACTCTCATCGTACCTTCGGTAGGTGAGGTTGTACCGGCCAAAGAGACGAGACTTTGGTGCAAGTGCGGCCAGGCCGAAGATCTTGGTAAATGCCACCCAGGGAGTCGGAAAGGACCTTCTGCACGCAAGCTGAAAGCTCCCGTCTGGATTGAGGATCTTGCAGCCGGCAAGGCCCGTCTCAGGATGATTGTTGAAGAATTCGACCATCACGCGGAGAGTGTCTTCCTGCACAATGGTATCCGGATTGATAAGAAGACACAGATCGCCGTTCGAGACGCTCAGCGCAAGGTTATTGGCCCTTGCAAAACCCGCATTGTGATCGTTGGCGATGACGCGGACGTGGGGAAAATGTGTCCGAAGCATTTCGAGACTGCCGTCCACCGAAGCGTTGTCGACGACGATGATTTCGGATTTGATCCCTGTCCGCGCTTTGTCGAGAGA
>DATDNS010000380.1:0-5880 GCA_036518155.1 Bacteroidota bacterium | reverse complement strand
TGTCGCCCGCAAAATTGCCAGCCTCCGCTCATTCTTCAAGTTCCTGAAACACAAGCGAATCATCGAAGCAAATCCAGCGATTAATCTTGCTACGCCGAAGGTCGAGAAGAAACTTCCGGGGTATCTTGATGAGTCTGCGATGGAACGACTGTTGACCCTGCCTGACAGGTCAACCACTGAAGGACTCCGCGACCAGGCAATTTTGGAGGTGTTCTACAGCACGGGCATCCGGTTGAGCGAACTGGTTAACCTGAACATCAATGATATCGACCGGCACGAACGTTTGATCAAGGTGACGGGAAAAGGGAGAAAACAGAGAATTGTTCCGATTGGAGAAAAAGCTCTCCGCGCAGTCGATGACTATCTGAAAAAGAGAGAACACGGAAGAACCGTCCAGGCGGCAAGGTACAACACGCCGGCCGTGTTTCTGTCGGACGGAGGCATGCGGATCTACCCGCAGATGGTAGGCGCCATCGTCAAACGATACATCGCGGAGGTCTCCGAGATTGAACGAAAGAGTCCCCACGCCTTGCGGCACACATTTGCGACCCATCTGCTGAACAGGGGCGCAGACTTGAAGGCGGTCAAAGAACTTCTTGGGCACGAAAGCCTGTCGACGACTCAAATCTATACCCACGTGACAACCGAACGGCTCAAGAAGGTCTATCACCAATCGCATCCTAAAGCCTGAGGGGGGGATCACGGTAACCTCTCAAAGGAGAACAAGGCCATGCTTACGCATATCACGTCGCGACACTTCAAAGCTCACGAGACATTACTTGGTTATGCGCAGCACGCAGTTGATCAGCTTTCGCACTTTTTCGATGGAATCATCCGGGCAGACGTTACATTGAGTTTTGAAAAGACGCGCAAAAGCACAAAGGTAGCGGAAGTACGAGTTTCAGTGTACAATGCTGTACTCGTCGGTGTTTCAAAGACAGATGATTTCTTCAAATCGATTGACACGGCTGTCGCCAAAGTGCTGGCGCAACTGAAGAAATACAAAAGCAAGCTCAGAGAAAAGGACAGGACCCGCGTACGGAAAGTCCGGGGAAAAGTCACCGTGTAGGATGACGATCGCCATGGCTATCGAAAAACTGAGAGAGAACAAGAAGAAGTCGATCACCGTCGGTTTTTTGTTCGAGAAGAACAAGGAACGTCTGAAATTGGCTGCGATCAATGGCGAAGTTGGATTTGACAAGGAAATCAGAGACAAGAGCATTCATCGACCCGGCCTTGCCCTGGCAGGGTATGTTGAACTGTTTAGTTATGACCGCGTTCAGGTGTTCGGAAATACCGAGATCCGTTATCTCAACCATTTGACTCTTGCGGAGAGGATCAGGGCCTTTCGGACCGTCTTTCAATTCGACTTGCCGTGCATTGTGGTGACCAACGATAACAAGCTTGACGAGGAACTGGTTGCCATCGCGACGGAGCATAAGGTTTCGGTCATCCAGACTTCGTACGAAACGACGAAATTTGTCTACTTCCTCAGTGATTTTCTGGACGATCAGTTTGCACCGCAAACCTCAGTGCACGGCACCTTTATCGACGTCTACGGGATCGGTGTTCTTCTCACTGGACGTTCAGGAATCGGAAAGAGTGAAATTGCCCTTGATCTCATTGAACGAGGCCACCGTCTTGTCGCGGACGATGTCATTCTGATTACGAGAAAGGGAGAAGGAATCCTCCTCGGCGCCGGGTCGGACGTGGCAAAACATTTCATGGAAATCAGAGGGTTGGGACTCATTGATGTACGAGCTGTTTTTGGTATCCGATCGATCCGCTTCCAAAAGAGGATAGAAATCGTGGTAGAACTCCAGGAGTGGATGCCGAACATCGAGTATACGCGTACAGGGCTGGATCACGAATCAGTCAGCATCCTGGATGTTGATATTCCTCACATCAAGCTTCCGATTTTCCCGGGCAAGAATATCACGGTTATCGTCGAAGTCATTGCGCTCGATTACCTCTTGAAACATTATGGTTATGACGCGGCCAAAGAGTTTTCCAAAAGACTGGAAACGACGATTTCTGAGAAAGCGAAGGGAAAACGGGTCATCGACTACTTCGAACACGATTTTGAATGATTTTGAAAGTGTATTGACAAGTGTTTAAAAATTCTATATTTTCCAGCGACTGTTTCTGTTCTGCACCAGATTGACATCTTCATCCAATTCAATCGACAAATCGCAACTATGAACAAACCCAGACTGTATTACTTCTCCGCAGAATCGCTGAGTTTCAAGCCTCTGCGATGGGCAAAGTCTAAGTATGTGGGGATCGGCGTCGGCCTCGGGATCGTTGCGTTGTGGATGACGATAGAAATCAACCAATCGACGGGTGACGTACTCGGTCTTGGTTTGGCGCAAACAAGCGTGCTTTTGAATGAGAACCAATTGTTGCGCAACCAATTGCAGTTTCTGTCAGGAAAACTCGATGTTCTAGACAAAAAACTGGCATCGTTGAACGAGCGCGGCAATGAATTGCGGTCAGTAGTCGATTTGCCGAAAATCGACGAAGATGTATGGAAGGTCGGCGTTGGGGGGGTGGATGAAAGAATTGATTATGTTGCTTCCCCCGACATTAACAATCTGTTGAACAAGCTTCAGGCGACGACCAACAAGGCGGAACGCGAGCTTCAGCTGCAGTCACAAAATTATGAAGATGTTACGAAGCAATATGCGGCCCGCAAGCAGGAATTCGCGCATCTTCCTTCGATACGCCCGATTGACGGGTTCCTGACATCTTCATTTGGGTTAAGGCTTCACCCGATTTTGGATGTCTATAAAGTCCACGAAGGACAGGACATTGCTTGCGATCCCGGGACGCGCGTTTATGCCACGGCGGATGGGATTGTTGACTTCGCAGGTGCGGCACACGACGGGCTGGGGAACAAAGTGGAAATCAATCACGGCTATGGATATAAGACAATCTATGGCCACCTGAGCAAGCCCCTTGTCAAGGAAGGCAAATATGTGAAGCGGGGCGATCTTATAGCGCTTTCAGGGAACACGGGTCTTTCTACGGCGCCGCATCTCCATTATGAGGTACGGTTTAACGGAGTTCCGAAGGATCCAAGGAGTTATTTCCTTGAGGATTATTCATTGAAGGAATTTCTGGTTGCAGAGAAAGAAGCGGGTAAGTAACGTGGGTATGAATATTGTAACGAGCACTGATTATAGGTAGTCAGGTCTTGAAGGAAAGGGCATATATGATTTGGACGATCGAGCTGGCGTCCCATTTGGATGATGCACCGTGGCCAGCCACGAAAGAAGAGTTGATCGATTATGCCGTGCGGACGGGTGCTCCGGTCCAGGTCATACAAAACCTCGAGGAGCTTGAAGACACAGACGAGCCGTATGAAAGTATCGAAGAGATTTGGCCTGATTATCCGACGGACGAAGATTTCTTTTTCGAAGACGACAAGGAATATTGAGATCTAGCACTATCTTCCCATCAGCGGAACCTCCATTTTGCAGCACAGAATGAGTGGTCGATTTCAAGCCCGGCGATTTCCTGCTGGGCTTTTTTTTCATTCGGGTGTCATGAAGAGAGTTGCCTTTCTTATGGCTTGCCTCGGCTTGCTCGCAATGCGATCTTCTGCCCAGGATAGCTTTACCGACCTTGAAGTTGCACAATTGCGGTTTTCGGGGAACGCGGTTCTCAATTCAGACGAATTGCAGTCGGTGGTCCAGACCAGGGAGTCCCCCTCGTGGATTTGGAAGACTCTCTACAAAATCAGCGAATCCGTTGGAAAGAAGCCAGAGTATTTCAACCCGCCGGAATTTGAAAATGACGCACAGAGACTGCAAAAATACTATTGGTCCAACGGCTTCTTTAAAGCAACTGTCGACACATCGGTCGTCGTCGACCGCCAGGACAGGTCGGTTTCGCTGACATTTCACATCGTCGAGGGGAGACGTTCATTGATCGACACCTTGCGGTACACAGGTCTTGATAACCTGCCGGGCGATTTGATCGACGACATCAATTCCCACAGGCTTATCCAGGTCGGTGATCCCTTTATTGAAAAGAAACTTGTCGATGAGCAGCGGCGGATAACCAATGTCTTTGCCAACTACGGCTATGTCCAGGTTCGGGTCGACCCTCCTGTCGCAGTCCAATATGCCTCGACGAACAATGTGTCTGTCGTTTTCCCTTTTGTTCCGGGCAACCGGTACAGGTTCGGCAGGATTGAGGTGCGGAGTGACACGACGGTCAAAGAACGCGTCGATTCTTCGGTGATCCTGCGCTACCTGGATTTCAAACAGGGAGACTACTTTAATCTTGCAGCAAAAACAGAAAGCGAGATCAATCTCAACAGGCTTGGTGTTTTCGAATCGGCACAGATACAGGAATCGGTGAGTGATTCAATGCGCTCGTCTCTTGAAATTCCGATGGATATCTTCGTCCGTCCGCGCCCCTTCTATGAGCTTTCCCCGGAAATTGGAGTCAACGACGAGCGAGGGTACCCCAACGTTTCCTTCGGGCTTGGCTATGCCGACAGGAGTTTTTTTGGCGGCGCGCGAAATTTCACGTCCCGACTCAGGCTCAATGTTCATTCGTTCAGGGATCTGGACCTTGTGCACGCATTCAAGCAGGAGGGATTGAAAGACAGCACTATTCTAACGAACACAGACGTAACTCTGAACTTCATTCAGCCCTATTTTTTCAACAACAAGACCAGCCTTACCACGACGCTCTTTGCGGCGTTGGAGAAACAAAGAACATACTTCAGCCCCATTTTCCGTTTTCGCGTTGGTGCAGCTGCCCAGACCGCAACATACACAAGAGCATTCTTGGACTGGAACCTCGAGGCAATTCATCCGCAAAGTACAACGACCGGGCAGGAAATAACGTTGGGAAAGGGTCAAAATGAAATAAAAGCACAATTCAATTCGATTCTCACGTTTACACTCCAAAGAGACCTGCGTAATGACCTCTTCTCACCGACGAATGGTTTCTTCCACTCGATATCGGTCGAAGAAGCAGGGGTATTTCCATCATTGTTCAACGGAGTCTTCGGTCTCGGTCTGCCATATGCAAAGTATGTCAAGGTGACCGCACTCGGCCAATGGTACTGGGCTCCCGCACAGTCACGTTGGATTGTCTGGGCAGCCAAGCTGCACGCCGGGGCAGCACAGCTTTATGGAAGTTCTCCCGCTGAAGTTCCGTTGACGAGACGGTTCTATGCGGGAGGAAGCGGAAGTATCCGGGGATGGAGAGCACGTGAACTTGGTGAAGTTGCAGACCCTGATTTGGGGGGAGATGCTCTGGCTGAGGCCACCTTGGAGGCCCGTTGGAACCCCCTGAGGAATGTCGACAATTTGTGGTTCTTTGAAACACGGAAGCTCTCGTTTGTCTACTTCTACGATACCGGAAATCTGTGGCCGGAAGCAAAGAAGGTCCGGATCTCCGAGTTTGCCATGGCGGCAGGCATTGGGTTGCGTTACGAGACGATCGCAGGCCCGCTTCGTGTCGATTTTGGCTGGAAGGTCTATGATCCCACGGCGCCCGGACCGAAACAATGGATAACTGGCAGGCGGTTCTTTGCCGAGACCCTCCCTGATTTTGTATTTCACTTGGGTGTCGGTCAGGCATTCTGAGAAAGAGAGACTCATGGGTTGGAATTCAGTCATAGGTCAGGAGCGAGTAAAGGATCTTCTCATCCGGTCAATCGCCAGCAAACAACTTGCGCACGCTTACTTGTTCCACGGTATCCGCGGAGTGGGAAAACAGGCCACGGCTGTCGAGTTTGCGCGCACACTTCTCTGCGAACGGTCCGGAACGGAGGCCTGCAACGAATGCAGCAGCTGCAGGAAAATGGCGTCACTTCAGCATCCTGATCTCGGAATCATCGTCCCATTGCCGGTCGGG
>DATDNS010000379.1:0-2119 GCA_036518155.1 Bacteroidota bacterium | reverse complement strand
TGGGATACTCGTTCTTCCCGTTGCTCGTTGCCCTTGCAAAAGCTGGGTTTGTGAAATCGAAGGACAAGGATATCCGGGAAACAATCGAGCTTCTCAAAAAGAAAGCCGTGGAGTTCGGGAAACCCGATGCGAACGGGAATCCGGCCTTCCAGCTGGCGTCGAAGCTGAAAGGAAAACTCCCGATCATTTACTCATCGTCCGACCATCTTGACGCAGTGAATGTCCGATGGCGGGGCCAGATCGCGGAGAACGCGAAGCAGCTCGCGTACGGCAATGTGCTTCCGGAAATGAACCACAACGAGCTGGTGGGATGGAATGTCCTGAAAACGTTGATGAAGGATCTTCACGTGATCTTCCTCAGGGACAAAGGAGAGCACGCGAGGGTCTCCGTGCGGGAGGAAATCACGAAGAACATCGTGGCACAGTATGCATCGGGAGTCAGTGAAGTCCGGAGCGAAGGGACTTCGCTCCTTGCGCGGATGTTCTCCCTGATCCAGTTCGGAGACTGGGTGAGCTACTACCTCGCAATACTCAACGGCCAGGATCCCACGCCGGTCAACGTCATCGATTTCCTGAAGAATGAACTGGCAAACGTCAGGTGAGTCGTGAAGGCCTGGTCACTGCACGGTGACACGGGCAACGCTGTGTTGCGGACGCCGGACGTCCGAAGCGCTGCACGGCCGTTCGCGCCCGTGAGGGCATTGCTGCTGCCGTGCCTCCTCGTTCTTCTCCTCGGATCGTCCGCATCCTCCCAGTTCTATTATTTTGGCAGGAACAAAGTGCAATACAATGACTTTGACTGGAAGGTCATGCGGACGGAGCACTTTGAGATTTACTTCTACGGCGGTATGGACACGCTTGCCCGCCAGGGGGCGTATTTCGCCGAGGAGAGCTACAAGATCCTCGAGCAAAAGTTCAATCAATCGATCCTCCACAGGATCCCGCTCATCTTCTACAGCACGCATCTGCATTTCGAGCAAACGAACACGACGCCGGGATTTATCCCCGAGGGGGTCGGCGGATTTTTCGAATTTCTCAAAGGTCGCGTCGTGATACCGTATGACGGTTCGGAAGACCATTTCCGGCACGTCATTCGCCACGAACTCGTCCACGTGTTCATGAGCAGCAAAATTGCGAGGGTCACCCGTGACCACCGGCAGAACACCGATTTGTCGCCGCCGCTCTGGTTCACGGAAGGGCTGGCGGAATTCTGGTCGACCGATTGGGATACACAGGCGGAAATGGTGTTGCGCGATGCCGTCCTCAACAATTATATCGTCCCGCTCAGCGACATGGACCGCATCTACGGTTCCTTCCTGATGTACAAAGAAGGACAGGCCCTCCTCGATTTTGTCGACAGGCGGTACGGCGGGGAGAAGATCCTCCTCCTGATGGAAAACTTCTGGAAGAAGAAGACCTTCAGCGAAGACTTCAAGCTGACACTCGGGAAAGACTACAAGGAGTTCGACCAGGAATGGCTCTACGACCTGAAAAAGAAGTACTATCCGTCGATGAAGACGGAAGACATGCCGAGCAGGGTGACGAAGAACGTCGTTGACGTCGGGTTCAACGGCAAGCCGGCGTATGAACGGATCGGCGACAAACAGTACGTCTATTTTATCGGCAATCACACGGGCTATACGGATTTGTACCGCGTCGACCTCGATGCGAAGAAGGCGGAGCCCGAAGTCGTGGTTGCCGGCGAGCGGACGAATGAGTTCGAAGCATTCCATCTGTTCCAGAGCAGGATCGACATCTCGAAGGACGGGATCCTTGCCTTCGTGACGAAAAGCGGCGAGAACGATGTCTTCCATCTCCTTGATGTCCGGACCGGCAGGATCGTCGAAACGATCCGCTTCAAAGATCTCGTGATGCTGGGTTCACCCTCCTGGTCTCCCGACGGCAAACGGATTGTCTTCTCGGCCATCGACAATTCCGGGGCATCCGATCTGTACATCCTCGACCTGTCTCCGCGTGCGCTCACACGGTTGACGAACGACTATTTTGACGACAAAGACCCTTCCTGGTCCCCCGACGGCAAAGTCATCGCGTTCAGCTCGGACAGGACAACGTACGGGGACAAGGGGAAATACAACCTGTTCCTCTACCGGCTCGACGG
>DATDNS010000378.1:0-3288 GCA_036518155.1 Bacteroidota bacterium | reverse complement strand
GACCCCCCTTCCGTAATGACCGGCTCTTTCTTTGATTCCTGAAAATCTTCCCTGGTCAGGAGATCCTTTCTTTCACCCCACGAGAACCACTGCTTGTAGATCCCTATGCCTGCAACGATCACGAGGACCGCCGCTGCGCTGAGAATCCGCTGCCAGGTCACGATTCTGCGATTTCTCTCAGACCGATTTTTCAGTCGCTGCTGCAGCCTCGATGCGACCTGCCCTCTGCCATAGAGCCTGATGCCGGCAGCCATTTCTTTTTCCGTCTGCACTGCTTGTCGGCATTGGCGACAGATTTCCAGATGGGCATCGAGGCGCCGTTTCTCTTCGTCCGGGACACGGCCGAGAATATATTCTCCGAGAAGAACATCGTCTTCCGTCCAATGGATACCGTTGTGGTCAGACATATCGATTGAGAGTTTTCTTCAGGACATTTTCAAGCAATTTCTTGCATTGATACTTTTTCGATTTCACTGTGTCCGCATTCGCAAATCCCAGCTTGATCGCAATTTCCTCCATCGAGCGTTCTTCCCAGTAGAAGAGGAGCAACAATTGTCTGCACTGTTCACCGATTCTTTCCATGGCAGCGCGGACTGCGGCGGATTCCTCGTTTTCTATCAGGGTGTCGAGTATCGAATCCTCCTGGTCGGGTCGGTCGTCCGCTTCGAAATCGGTCGGAATCTCTCTTTTTGCCCTGGCCAGGCGCCGGAACCAGATATTCCTGACGGTGGCGAACAGAAATGTGCTCAATTTGGAAGAATACTCGAACTTTCCCGATCTGACCCGTTCCCACAGGATCACGAGTGCCTCCTGAAGCATGTCTTCCTCGTCATCGTGCGTGCCGTTGTTTCTTGCAACAAACGCGGAGACCATCCTCCTGTTTGAGTCGTAGAGCCGGACAAGAGCTTCCTCATCTCCTTTCCGGATCATGTCAAGGATGCGTGCATCTTCATTGAAAAAGAGAAGCCGGGAGCTCATTTACCTTTCAATCATTCATGACATGAACTGGCAAGAGGTGAACGTACAAACTTACAAATAACCCAACCATATATCAAACTTTAAGGAGGGATGTCATATGAAACCTACAATTTCCGGAATCTTTGCCGCGGCAATGATTGTCCTCCTGGCGGCTTCGTGTGGAAACGCCGGGGAGTTTCCCCGTCCGTCGATATCGCTTGTTGGCCGACTCAATACTCCGACGATTTCGACCCAGGGGGGCGTTGTCTATCTTCAGATGAGCATCGTGGCACCCACGCTGACGGTAATTCCCCATCGTCGACCGTTGAACCTCTCTGTCGTTCTCGACCGAAGCGGATCCATGGGAGACGAGCGGAAAATTGAATATGCGAAAAAGGCCCTCACCCGGCTCGTCGATCAGCTTGACGCCGAAGACATCCTCTCGATTGTTATTTATGATGACGTCGTCGAAGTATTGAGGGAAGCCCGCCGTGTCGGGAATGACAGATCCTCCATCCAGCGTCTCGTGGAGAATATCTATCCGCGCGGTTCCACGAATCTCGGGGGAGGGATGGTGCAGGGCTTGCGCCAGGTCGAGCACCATTTACGGAGCGACTGCATCAATCGCGTTGTGCTCCTTTCTGACGGACTTGCAAACCAGGGCATCACCGACCCGTACGAGCTGAATACCATAGCGCGTCAGTATCGTGCAAAACGCATCTCTCTTACAACGATGGGTGTCGGTCTCGACTACAACGAAAACCTGATGGTCGGTCTTGCCGAAAACGGCGGGGGCAATTACTACTTCATCGAGAGCCCCAACAGTCTCGCCTCGATCCTTAACAAGGAATTCAATATGCTCTCGACCGTGGTGGCTCAGAATGCATCCATCGAGCTCACCCTGGGACGGAATGTCACCGTGCGCGATGTCATCGGGTGTGACTACCATCTCCAGTCCGACCGGTATGTGGTTCCGGTTGGCGACCTTTCGTCAAATGAATGCAGGGATTTCACCGTCGAATTACTTGTCCCTCCGGGGACGGGATCTCTGACCGTTGCGACGGGGGTTCTGCGATACGACAGCGAGCAGAAATGGGGAGACGGTTTTCCGACATTCACGGCCAGTGTCTGCTATACAAAGGATGTTGCCCTCATCGAAAAGGAGCGTGATCTCAAAGTGCAGGCAAAGGCAGATATCGCAGTATCGACGCGCACCGTCGATCACGCCATGAAGGCACTCGATGAGGGAAGGGCTGCGGAAGCCGCGCAGGATCTCGAAACGGCGAATCGAGCCCTCAGTGCCTCGCCTGCCGCTTCGTCCGGCGCGGGTGGTGCCATGTTGAGGGAACAGGCGGCAAAACTGGAATCCTTCGGAAGGCTTCTGAAGGACACCAGCGATGCCCGAAAGGCGAAAAAAATGATTCAGTACGACAATTACAGAACCCAGAAGAGCAAGTAACGACGCTTGCCGTTCTCTCTCGATTGACCGGAAGTTAAAACAAAGGCTCTGATTACCTCAGAGCCTTTGTTGTGATGGCGCGGATTGCGGAACAACTCCGGAATCACGCTATCCTGGATTCAGAAAAGCCGAACAATCATATCCTTGAGCAACGAGCTCCCTTTCGTGACGTTTGAGCAATTCGCGGACGGCCTCGGCCGGAATACATTTTGTGACTCCCAGTTCAAGATCCGTTCGTTTCCGAACATACGTTTCGCCGGTATAGGGATCATACAGGTTGTAGTCTTCATCGTTCTTTTCTTTTGGTGCGAGGTAGTACGTAAACTTTGCGGGAACAATTCTTACAATTCCGACGAGCTCGAAATTCGGAATACCGTCACGAATGGCCAGGACAATACCTCCGCTGGACCCCGAACTCAGGGGCGCATCGACATAGAATGATCCTTCAGAGTCTTTCCTCGGACTGCTGACGATCCCTTTCGTGATCATCTTGACTCCGGCCGGAAAGCTGAACACATACACAAATGACCCCCATCCCAATTCCATCGCTTTTCCAAGGGGATAGCGGAATACCGGTATCCCGCGCGAGATTTCAGAGTCGAGCTGTCTCCCGACAACGGCAATATCCGTCGCCGCATCGACCACAACGAGCTCGACGGACCCGTTCTCCGGAAACGGCGACACGAAATTGAACTGTTTCATCTTCACAGAAACACTCCGGAGGTATCGTGTGGGCCGCTTGTCCGCTCCAAAATAGTATGCGGTCACGGTGTCCGGGAAGGAGACAACGTGTGCGCACGTCAGCAATGCAATTTTCCTTCCGTCATTCGCAATGACGGTTGCAGTCCCCCGCACGGAATTGTCGGAAAAGA
>DATDNS010000377.1:0-7668 GCA_036518155.1 Bacteroidota bacterium | reverse complement strand
ATACTTCCTGCAAATAGGATATTCCACGGACAATTTCGAGGGGATGCCACAGAAATCCCAGGCCAATTTGTCCTGTGACATCACGAGGAAACGCACCCCAGTTGCTGAACAGTGATTTGAACGAAGATTCTGCGCCACTATCGAGATAGCGAGCGAACGGTTTCGTTGCGCCGAAGGAAAGCGTCACGTCAAACCAATTGTTCGTCACGGCGATCGCATTGACACCTAGATTCAATTGAGCGGGAGGAGCTGTGGATATTTCGTATTCTATTGAGCGACTGTTGACTGTGTCGACAATGCTCGGATAATTAATCCTTGTCCCAAAATTCATGAGGGAGAGTCCGGCCGTAAGCCTATCGCTGAACCCGTCAGGCCTGAATGTAATGCCTGTACTGAAAAGGAGATGCTCTCCCTGATTATGGTCGTGTCTTGCGTATCGAATTTGCGCACCTAGATCGAAGCGGTCTGAGAGAGAAAATGCATAGGCACCTGCGAAGGATTGTTCGAAGAAGTGTTCCTTCGTTGTCGCCGACGGATTTTGCGCAGTTGAAACATAGAATTCCCCAATATCCCAATAGGTATATTCGATCGCCGCGTTTCCAAACGTCCCGATTGAACTGCTGAGAGAAAGATACGTCATAGGCATACCGCCGCTGACGACGTTGAGCATATTGACAGGATTTCGGAAGAACGAGATTCCAAGCCCTTCGGAGTAAACCAGGTTCGCAGGGTTGTACTGCATCGCTTCTAAAGAACTTCTCAGCGCAACGCCCTGTTCACCGAGGCCCGCAGAAAGGATCGAGCGAGGATAGAGGAGCGACTGGAAATCCGCGTTATATTGCGCGGATGTAATGCCGGTGAGGGCTGCAACCAGAATCGTTGTGGCAGAAAGCCGTGAAATGTTCATATGACCGCCCCCCGAAAACATGAATCAGAAATTACGGAGTCCAACCGAATTATCCGACAAGGCCTCGATCAACCGTGATCGGACATTGGCTTTGTATTCATTGCACAGCTTAGTTCGACGCGCGAACCATCATCGCGACTTGCTGCGCCGTCTTTGTGTTGTACTCGAATGCGAGTTTCTTGTGGTTCACGAGGTCGACAATGGTACCGATGAAACAGAGGCCGCCGGTAAAGAGGAACAGAAATCCCATGCCAATCTGGCCGAGAATGAACCTGTGCACGCCGGCAATGACGATAAATCCAAGCAGCGCCGTGAGAAGAATCATCTGGGGCTCTTTTCTCCGGCTGGTGTAGACCGCCGCAAACTGCTGGGCCTGGTTGTCGTTCATATCTTTGATGAGTCCCTGGACGAAAACCATTTCGTCGTTTTCAAGGTTGGGCATTAATTGCATTGCGTTGGCCATACGACCTCCAGTGTTTTGAGAATTTGTGATTGAATCGTGTTGGAGAATTCAGTAAGAGAGAGACAGCACGAACGACCAGAATAATAATCGCCGGAATCCCCATCGGGTGCGTATGAATGGATTCCACAATCTGTCCGTGAAACGCCAGCGACACCGACGTTCCGAGTCCACAACCCGGACACCACGCGAACCCAAGGTTCTTCAACGGGCAGAGGCTGAAGTGCGCCGACAAATCCGGATCCGAAAGTGCGAGCCAGGCGAGGGCGCCCAGCCATACGACAGCCTCGAGGCTAACGGACTGCACAAGTGTTTGGAATAATCTGTGTACAGTTGTAATGATCTTGTCGATCAGTCCATAACGACGGATGACAAATGCTTCTGCTGGTCTCGACTGTGGCATGCTGAAAGGTTATACGCTTCGGGGAGGAAAATCACGCATGAGAAAAAATAGAGAACAGATTGGGCAAAGACAATCTCCAAGTTTGGGAATTGGCAGAATCGGGAACGCTGTGAAGCATGATATGTGATGGGTCAAACATATGCGGCGAGGGGTTAACAGAGGAAGACCGAGTATTAGAAGGTTCATCGCCGCACGACAAGGCCAGTAATTGGTATGGGCTGCTTACGGTCGCAGAAGGCTCCCACAGTGGCAGAGTGAGTGACAGGTCATAGATCAAAATGATCCGATGTTACTATGTCCCTCGTTTAAGATGCCTGTAAACATTGGCCAATTCGCAACATTCCTTTCATTCCCAAATTTGCGAATGTCGTCGGGGAACGGTATTGTCAGGAAGTAGGTTCAATCTTTTGATCCCTGTTTGATTCATTTGTTTGTCGTTTTCTTCTCGATTGGCGGATCGTTGCACGTGACGATCGCCAGCCCTGTTTCCTCCTTCCAACCTCGCACGTGCATATCCAAAGCTAATGAGACCAATCCCTATGCCGGGGAATGAGCGTTTGATGAAGCGTACCAACAAAAGAATTCGTTTTGCTGAAATGACTATCCACACACATCGTTGGCGAGGACGCATGAAGAATTCTCACATTGGATGCATTGCCGTCATTCTCTGCAGTGCTATCGCAGGTGCGCAACAACCAGCAGCAGTGGAAAAACGGGGTTTCAATTCAATCGTGAAGTATGAACATTTTCTTTCCGGACACTTGACGGAACTCAATGGCAAGTACAAGTTTCGTGTCACCGAGACGACCTATTCCCCGGGAGGATTCATCGGTGAACATCATCACGCCGGTCCCGGCGTACGCCTCGTCGTGTCAGGGACTCTCACGTATGTTCAACCGGATACAACGAGAGTTTTTGGTCCCGGTGAGTACTTTTACGAATCGGGGGATGTCACACATACCGCCTACAACAAGACTTCCGCTCCCGTTGTTATTCTCAATTTCGAGTTGCTCCCGGCAGGATGGAACGGCGCGTCAACCATTCCCCCTGTAATCAAAACGATGCACTGAGCGTGCGAACACTTGTCGTCAGTTTGACTCTTCGCTCATCGTCCGCACGACGACAGACAACGTGTCGTTTGAATACTCACAAACGCTGATATTCAACTGAGAGGATTCCATCATGCAATCCCATAAGAGAGCTGTCATACTCACCGCGGACAAGTTTGAGGATCTCGAATTGTTCTATCCGATGTTCCGACTTTTGGAGGCGGGCTGGAACGTCGACGTCGCGGCTCCCACCAGGAAAGAGATCGGCGGTGAACACGGGTACTCGCTCGAACCCACGTTGACGTTCGATGAAATCAACCCGGATCATTATTCGCTGCTCATCATTCCGGGCGGTTTTCCTGACGGAGCGCCCGCCACAGTCCGCAAGAACAAGAAAGCTCAGGAGATTACGAGGTCGTTCGTACAGAAGGACAAACCCGTGGCATCGATTTGTCACGGACCGTGGACGCTTGCAAGTTCCGACGTGATCAAGAACAAGCACGTTACTTCGTTCTGGCACGATGGCGTCCCTGAAGACATCAAGAAGGCTGGTGGGATATGGGAAGACAAGGAGGTCGTGGTTGATGGAAACCTCGTTACTTCGCGTTGGCCGATGGATCTGCCGGCCTTTATGAGAGAGACCATGAAGAAGTTCGGCTAGCCAAGAATTACCGATAACTTCATCACACGAGTTCAAAAGCCGCATAAACATTGAACTTTTCAAGTGATTTTTCTCTTTCCTAAATTTGCGAATTTCATAGCTGGTTGCTATCTTTGCTGAATATTTTTTGCACACCCGCCGCCAATACCTCCGTTGGATTTTTGCAGGGCCTGGAGGGGAAGTAACAGGAATTCAAGCTCGTTTGAGACGAAACGTTTTCGGTAGATCGATCCGGGCAACAAGACCGATGATTCCCACAGAGGCGTCTTCGTGTCCCGCCCGATGGAGGGCTCAATCGAATCTTCGTGCATTGCCGGCTCCCAGTCAAGGCGGAGCCATGACAGGTGCGTTCAGGCAGTTTATCACGCAGTTCGGCCTGGCCGGCTGACGAGAGCCCGTCCACACAACAACGCCCTTAACCCGGCACATGTACCAGGTCATTCATTCACTAACAAGGAGTCACTATGAACAAATGGTCAAGGCCTTTGTCAGTGTTGTTCCTCTTCGTCGCGCTGTCGTTCGGACTTTCGCAGGTCCGTGCACAGTTCCACATTGAAATCAAATCGCCCGATGGTGAGATCCTGAAAGGTGTGACCGGAAACGAGACACCGATTGGACCCGAATTTCCCATCGGCTATACAGGGAACGGCATCTATTTCTGGGACAAGACCCTGAGTTCCAACGGAACGATCTGGAATCCTCCGGCGGGAAGCACAATCCAGGGTGTCGGCCTGAAGTACGGCGGAGGAGGAGACCTCATTATTCTTGTTCAGCCGGCCGGCTCAACGAACAGCGCCGACGTTTACCGTGCCACGTTCACCGGCCTCGGATGGGATACTCCCGTCAAGCAGGGCTCGGTCGTTTCATCGAACTACTCGGAATCGCTCCTCAAACTTATCGGTGATGCCCTCTATGTGCGCGGGTCGTCGTACATCTATGTCAGCCGGAACGTGGGAGTTACGTGGTCAGTCGATACACTCGGCCTTACTGGCGCTTTTACCTCGGACATCACGATGGATACCACGCAGCACGTATGGGCCGCGACATCCAAAGGGCTTTTCCGACAGGCACCGGATACAAGCCTGTGGGTCCGTGTTGACTCGCTCAAAGTCGCGAGCGCCTCAACCGTGTTCGGCGACCGGAGAAACCGGGTGTACGTTTCAACGAACCAGGGTGTGTACTACAGCACTGATCAGGGGCTCAGCTGGACGTTCGATACCACCGGGATCGGAACGGCGTCCATAACATCGTGGGGAGACGACCGCAGCGGGAACATCTACGCCGTCAGTTCCTTGAACACGTTGTTCAAATCGCCGGGCGGAACCGGCTCGTGGACAAGCTTACAAGCCGGCATCGTCGCAGTGACCGTGACAACACCCGGGCTGGTTGGAGTCGCGGGTGACACGACGCTTCTCCTGGCAACGTCATTCGGTCTCCTCGTCTCCACAAATCAGGGAACAACGTGGCAGATGGCGAACAAGAACATTCCCGCATCGGTGTTCGGCGGTTTTGTCAAATCTTCTTCAGGGAAATGGTTCACGAGTACCAACCTCGCGTTGTACAGCAAAAATCCTGCAGACACTTCGTGGACCCAGGTGTACCCGGCAAACGGGTTCAAAAGCGGACTGCCAATCGTCAGCGACGGCTCGGGGACACTCTACACGGCCTCAGGGACGACGGCAAAAGGGGGACCGCTGGTGTACAAGAGCGTGAATAACGGAACAACGTGGACGGCCGACACGCTCGGTGCGTCAATCCTCAGGACGGGCGTTTTCTTCATCGACGAGAACGGGATGCAGCATCTGGCAACGAGTCAGTACGGAAGCAGTTTTCCGACACTGATTTTCACCAAACCGGTCGGCTCCGGCTGGACCCTTGATACCGCAGGGTTCCAATCGACCAACTACAGCTACACTTCATCCATGACTTCGGACAAACACGGGTCTCTCTATGTTTCCGGATACTACTTCAACGGAGCGACACAGGTCAACGCAAAAGTCATGAAGCGTCCCCTTGCCGGAGGTACGTGGGTCCCGGATACTTCGGGAATTCCCCCGTCCGTCAATTACTTCTCACAGATGGGGACAGACAAAAACGGCAATATCTTCGCTGTTGCGGGCTCTTCGCTCTACAGGCATACCGGATCAACCTGGAGCACGGTACCATTGCCTTCTCCGGTGACCACGAACTTCTATTCGCCGGGCAAATTCTCCTTTGATTCCAGCGGTGCCCTGTTCGTTTCGTTCACAAATTTCCAGGGGGGGCGGGGGGTCTATTTCACGAGCGACAGCGGAACGACGTGGACATACGCAGGACTCGACAGCATCTATGTCAACAAACTTATTTCATACGGTGACAGCACCTTCGCGACCACGGACGCCGGTCTCTATATCCTTACCCGACAGGGGGCGGCGACAGGGATCGCGGGATCCGGCGCAGTGCCTGCGGCGTACGCATTGTTCCAGAACTACCCCAACCCGTTCAATCCAACGACGACGATAACATTTTCAATTGCGAAATTTTCGATTGTCAATTTGAAGATTTATGATTTGCTCGGGCGGGAAGTAGCAACGCTGGCGAACGGAGCAATGAGTGCGGGCTTGCACGAAGTGACGTTTGACGCGTCGAAACTCGCGAGCGGGGTGTACTTCTATCAGCTTCGGGCGGGAGATTTTGTTTCAACACGAAAACTCCTCTTGTTGAAATAGGATCGCCGCATGCTACGACTGTCAGATCATTCATCAGGGAGAGTCGCCATGTTGTTTGATACAAGACTAAAGAAGCTTTTTGGTGCTGAACTCTTTATTGCCTTCCTGCTCATTAGTACTGCGGTGCGTGCGCAGCCCGGCGGCGAATCGATCACGGGGGTGGGGGCGTTCGGAAGCTACCAATTCGTGGGGACAGGTAGGGATTTTACCTTCAATCAACAGAAGACATCCCAGGCAGACGGACACACGTATTACTCAAGAGTGCTTACGTGGAGAGCTCCCGAAGGAAGGGAAATCAAAGGCTTCAGCCCCAAGAAAGGGAACATCGACGTGGTCTTCGTTCTCCTGGACGACGGCAGCGTTTACGAGACCGTTTATAATTCATTCCTGGGGTGGGGTGTTCCAACATTCAGATCCAAGACCGATGTCAGCGGCACCTACAGCGGGTTCGTCAAGATGGTGGGCGATGCGCTGTACGTCCTTTCGACCAACGCGGTCTTTGTGAGCCGGGATACCGCGGGGACGTGGTCGCTCGACACGGCGGGCGTCGGCGGAGGATTCTACAACGATATCGCCGTCGACACGCTCCAGTACGTTTACCTGGCACACGGAAACGGTTTGTACAAGCAGCACCCCGATTCTGGCGTCTGGCACAAGGTCGCGAGTTTCCCAAACGGCACGGCAACGAGTGTCTTCGTCGACCGCAAGAACCGGCTTTATGCCGCATCGTACGCCGGCATCGTGATGAGCACCGACGGCGGTAACACCTGGACTCCGGACAATTCCGGGTACACGGCCGGTTCGGTCAACCGTTTCAGCGACGACGCTTACCACAACGTGTATGCGCTCGGCGGTGCGAAGGTATTCCGCTCCGATAGCGGGACGGCCCCGTGGGTCCGCATCGACACCGGAATAACAAACCTCATCCGCGACCCGATCAATTCGTTCCTGTCTCCATTCACATCGATCGGCGGCGATTCAATTCTGTTCCTCGGCACGAGTTACGGGTTGTTCCAAAGCACCGATCGCGGCTCCACCTGGAAAGAAGACAACAGCAACAATCGTGCAGCCACGCTGTATGGCTTTGCCCGGCTCCCATCGCGCCAATTCGTTTCGACGGCGCTTGGGCTCTATGCCCGGAATACCGGAGACACCGTCTGGACGCGGACGTTTCCATCGACAGGATATCAAACAGGCGGCCCAATATTCGTCGACAACTCCGGTACGGTTTATACGCTTGGTCCGATCATCAACTTCAACAATTCGCAGAGTCCGAATGCAAACTGGAAAAGCACGGACAACGGGACATCGTGGGCTCCCGACACGGCCGGGATCTCCGCCATGAGCGCAGGTTCGATACCGAAATACCTTGCCGATGAGACCGGCGTGCAACACTATGCCGTAGGAGGATTGGCCGCGGAATGTTATATGAAATCTTCCGGCTCTCCGTGGTCGCCCGATACGGCCGGGTGGGGAATCC
>DATDNS010000376.1:0-4079 GCA_036518155.1 Bacteroidota bacterium | reverse complement strand
ATGTTGGCAAAGTGTGCGAAACATCGATACCGGTCGTGCTCGTTCGAAGGGAATGAAGATGCTGATTTACATTTTGGCGGATGATGGCCTGGCAACTTTGCAGTCGATCCTTGCATACGGCGGCGACCATGGACAGCCCATCGGGAACATTGCGCAGAAAACTGCCGCAAGTTTTTGTGACCCTGCCAGCAATATCATTGGACTGTATCAAAAACGGCACACCGGGGTGACGCAATGAAGACCACGTATAAACCCAATGGATACTCAACTGTCTCGCCGTACTTGATTGTGGACGGTGCTGCCCGCACGATTGATTTCCTCACAAAAGTTTTCGATGCGGTGAGCCTGCGTCAAATCCCGGGCCCGAACGGGAAGCTCATGCACGCCGAGGTGCGCATCGACGATACGGTAATCATGCTGACAGACGGTGCGGAGGGCTGGCCTCCCGTTCCGTCCCACGTTCACGTGTATGTCAAAAATGTGGACGAGACTTACAAACGCGCACTTGAGGTTGGCACGGCATCGGTTCAGGAACCGATCAAGGGAGGAGACGAAAACAAACGAGCCGCCGTAAAAGATGAAGGCGGTACAACGTGGTGGATCTCCACGAAAGTAACGGAGCACGCATTATAGAAAATGAAAGCATCTGTCTTTATTGCGACGAGCCTTGATGGTTATATCGCCCGCGAAGACGGCAGGCTCGATTGGCTCCCGCCGGGAGGAGGAGAGCCCCACGGATACGATGAATTTATTGCGAGTGTGGATTCGATCGTCATCGGTCGCAAGACTCTGGAAACGGTTTTGTCCTTTGAATCCTGGCCCTACGGCAAAATCCCGGTATTTGTGCTTAGCACCAAACCACTCGCTCCAATCCCTTCCGGCGCCGTGGTGGAGCGCATGTCCGGAGACCCGGCGAGGATTGTCTCGCAACTATCGGCGCGCGGCTTCAAGCACTGCTATGTCGACGGCGGCGTAACCATTCAGCGGTTTCTCCGGGCAGGACTCATTCAGCGACTCACCATTACCCGCATTCCCGTTCTCCTCGGAGCGGGCATTCCACTTTTCGGGGAAACGGAACGCGACATCCGATTCAAGCATATTCGCACACGCCATTATGACAGCGGTTTCGTGCAGAGCGAATATGAAGTCATTCCTTGAAAAATGCGCAGTATCGACGCAAATGATTTCCGGGTTGGCAAAACTGCCGCATCACAAACAGTTTCGGGTGTGTTGATGATCTCTTTCAATCGCATCGAAAAAAACCGATATTGAATCACTCTCGCTTCACACACGATAACAGAACGATCAAATGAACAGACTCTTACCGATATCGACTAAAGAAGACATTCCAGCCCGATACAGGGATACGCCGGTTGGTTTGTTGCTTGAATACCATAATCTCGACCGCCTGCACGAGTCGTACTCATCCGCGCAGCTGCTTATCGGGATGTGCATGGATAACCGCAAGCATCTTCACATTCCTGACAATTTCGCATACATCATCCGGACGGGAGGTGCAAACCTGCGGTATAGCGAGTTTAAAGTCTCCTATGCGATCTCCGTCGGAAACGTCCACGCAATCGCACTCATGGGCCACAATCAATGTGGCATGGTCGACCTCGTCAGCCGCAAGAATCTGTTCATTAACGGTCTCGTAAAAAATGCCGGATGGACACGGGAACAGGCCGAAGAACATTTTCATCAATTCGCTCCGATGTTCGAAATTGGCAATGAAATCGACTTTGTCCTCAGCGAGGTAAAGCGACTCCGTCTCAGATATCCGAAAATTCTCATCGCTCCGCTCTTGTACAAGGTCGAAGACAACCGATTGTACTTGATCCAGGAGTAATCTATGAGACTCGTGCTGATTTTCGCGCTGCTGTCTGGGACAGTTGAATTGCCTGCGCGGATTCAGGGTATCACAGCGTCGCAGTCCGGTTCGACCGTCGTGAACGACAGTGTTGTGATCGCGAACGTCCTGAAGACGGTCTCAAGCCACGTTCTTTCGGTCACGAAGAATCGTCGGCGACCGCTGGTCGTGAAGGATGGAAAGAAGTCCCGCCGATTCATCGTTATCAAGTTTCCCGGCGAAGTCACGAAGAACAGGAATATCTATACGGCTCAGGTTGATTGCGATGAATTCGACCACAAGATCCCGCGTATACTCTTTGCCGATGTCAAAATATCCAAAGGAGTCTATAGGGTTGTCCGTATCCGGATGGGTCCGAATCATTTTCGCCCGGGGGAAACGCCCCATTAGTTCATGAGTTCATTTCGGTCTTTTGTCGGCCGCCATCCCCGCATCGCTACGTCCCTCGCCTTCGGTCTCGCCGCAACCGCACTTGTTTACGTGTCGTGGATTCCAGGCCCGATGGGTCGTCTGGAAGGATACCGCCTTCTTCTTGCGGCCGGCTTCACGCACGCGTTTGCCGGGGCAATAAGCGGACCGCGGGTTATCTATCCTTCCCGACAGCCAAAACTTCTCCACGCCGGACTCTGGGGAGCGGGCGCTTCGTTGCTCGCACTGCTCCTGATATCCTTCATGCTCACCATCGATATCGTACGAACCGGGAGAGAAACAACACATCCTTTCATCCTCGTGTTTTTGACTTTCGTCTTTTCATTCCTCGGTGCCGGGTGGGCACACATGCTCCTTTCTGCCGCCATCGGCTGCGGACTCCACGCCGTTGCCGCTCAGTCTCCGTCGACTGAAGGGCGTTCGTTGTCTCCGGATTAGTCCGCGTGCTGGATTTGTCCTCACCTTTGTCGTTTCCCGGGAAAAATCTCTTTATCTTGATTGTTGAAGCTCGTTCGAAAGATAAAGATTTCAAGAAAGGAATTTGAAGTTGAAAACGCGCCAGGAAATCAAAAGAGAATACAAGGAACGGCCCAAGCCGGCGGGAGTCTTCCAGGTAAAGAACAATGCAAACGGCAAGGTGCTGCTCGGAAGCAGTCTTAACCTCGAAGGTCCGTTGAATTCGCACAAATTCATGTTGTCGATTGGGAGTCACAAGAATTCCGCGCTCCAAAGCGATTGGAACAAATTCGGTCCCGACAAATTCACGTTTGAGATTCTTGAAGTTGTCAAAGTAAAAGACGACCCGAATTTCAACCTGGAAGATGAATTGACCCTCCTCGAAGAAATCTGGATCGAGAAGCTTCAGCCCTTCGGGGAACGGGGGTACAATTCTGCGAAACGAATACGACAGGCTTGATTCAGGTACTTCCGTTCCGATCTAATTACGCGTCACGGGGGGTCTTGCGTTCTCCCGCGGTTTTCACGGTGAATTGGACGGAAAAGCAGGTGAATAAGCTGGGTCGATGGGTCCTGACGAAGGTCCTGGGCGGTGGTATCGCGATGATTGATCGTACGTGCTCTGCCCGCCGAATTGACCCCACCATTCGCCGAATTATCCCCCACAATCTGACGAATGACGCGTACGATAGACTCGGACGCGGGCATGAATATCTGAATTCAGCCTGATTGTGTGTTAGTAATAGATTTCCTAACTTTGAAAACAGCCCCGGTCGAGCGGCAAGATTGGAACCCGGGCTGACAATTCTTTGGTTCATCACTTTATGGATGCTCAGAACGCAGATCTCTCTGCGCTAAAAATTGACAGGCAAAAGGATTCGGAAGAATCGGGCAAGTCGAAACGGACGGCGGTGGTGGTCTCAGCGATTATTGTCGTCGCGATCGTCGTGGCTGGGTACTTTGCGCTCGGAAACGCGCTTTCGCAGGCAGTCGAGGTCTCTCTTGCCACGGCGACACTCAATTCCCCATCGCAATCGAATGCGGTGCTTACGGCGAGCGGATACGTGGTTGCTCAACGCAAAGCATCCGTGGCATCGAAAGCGACCGGCAGGTTGGTGTATCTCGGCGTTGTTGAAGGCGACAAAGTGAAAAACAATCAGGTGATCGCCCGTCTCGAGGATTCTGACATGAAGGCGGCACTCGACCAGGCAAATGCAAATCTTAAAATGAATGAAGCCGACCTGGTCAACGCCCAGAGGACTCTGAGCAGGCAGAAATCATTGTTTGAGAAAGGACTTTCGACGCAGGCAGACCTTGATGCGGC
>DATDNS010000375.1:0-2059 GCA_036518155.1 Bacteroidota bacterium | reverse complement strand
GGTCGACAATGATGGGCGCCATACCCACCTTGATGACGTGAGCCCCCATCATCAGAATGACCGGAGCTCCTTTTTTCACCGATGTGATGATATCGCCGACGAGATCGCGCAGCTCCTGACCGATGAGAATGTGCGGCAACGAATCGACAAATTCCTGAAACGATGCCTCGTTCGCGTCGATCGGCTTTGCAAAGTCCGCCGGCACAACTTTGCTCTTGCGCGAGCGAATTGAAATCGTCCGTACCCCGGACATGTCTGTCTGTTTGTACTTCGACATGGTCTTATTTCACTTTGGCATTGATGGGCAGCAGAACACCACGATATTCCCTCAATTCAGCTTCGATGGAACCTACCACAACTTTTGTGCTCACCTTCACCGGTATTTTGCGTTCATCGTCTGTCAACCAGATCAGGACACGTCCGCTGCTCTTGAACAACCCTCCCTCCTGCATCAACCGATATCTGTTGGCGTCCCAGGAATTTTACCGCCAGCTGGTAGGTCGTGTCTTTGAAGAAATTCTTCAGCAGATACTTCTCTCCCACGCGGGACTGGGAAAAATCCATGGTCCTGACATAATAGAATGCCGAGACGGCATCGTGCACGTACGGTGGAACGGGGTAGACTTTGTCTTCGGCTCTTGCCACACCGTTCATCTGGTCAAATTCGGCGGTAAAATCGCGGCTGTATTTCCCTTCGCGTACGTGTTGAATAAATCTCCAGGGGAACACCCCCTTTGCGTCCAGAATCGTCTCATACCGGTCTTCAACTCTGTAGATCCACGAAAAACTCGGCACAGAATTTACCGTGAAGACCACCCTGTAACACGGCCTGCCGTGCACCGAGTCAGCGTTGAAGATCTCGAATACGGCTTCACCCGCCGTAATAAAACTGTACCCAACATCAAAAACCAGACGTTCTCCCACACCGAACGCAGACTGATGTATGCTCCTCAGGGAATCCAGGGGAATGATGGTCGCGGTATCGTTCGCCGGATTTGAACCATTTTGTGCGGACGCGACGCCGGCGATCAGCGATGACAAAAACGCGAGAATGGCAAAAGCATATTTCATTGATGAACCGGGATGTGAGTGGTCTTCGTTTCTTCCTGTTTGCCAACGAGTTTGATTGCGGCGTCGACAACCTGCTGCACGTCGATCTGATCCATACAAACGTTCCCTTGACAAGGCCCGCCTTTGCAGAGGCTGCACCGGGATCTGTCCGGCACAAAAATCGCTTTCCTGTTCGTGACCGGTCCCCATCGCTCAGGGCTGCAGGCAACGATCGGCGGATAAAAACCAATGACCGGTGTCCCCACGGCTGCGGCGATGTGCAGCGGTCCGGTTGAATTCGAGACGAAGAGATTTGCCGACTTGATGAATGCCGCGAGTTCCTTCAGCGTGAGCATGCCAACCGAAGCCCGCGCAATGCCTCCGGTTCCCGAAACCACTTCTCCGACGAGGCTTTCTTCACCCTTCGCACCCGTCACGACCACCTTCCAGCCCAACTTGTCAAGCGCAACGGCGAGCGCACGAAACTTTGCCGGGCTCCAGTCTCTTGCCGAACCTCCACTCCCCGGATGGAGTATCGCCACAATATCGCCGGGAGCCAGTCCCAGCCGTTTTCGTTCCGCTTCGGCGCCCTGCACGGCCTCGGCGACGATTGACATTGTCGGAACGACATGCGCGCCAACCTTGCATCCCAGATTGCCCAGGAGCGAAAGATTATATTCAAACTCATGCTTCCGGGCGGTCTTGCGGTGCTCGTAAACACGGCTGTTGAAGAGGAAAGAGTACCAGCGGTAACCTGTTCCAACCCTCGTGTCTATTCCAGCGAGCCAAAGGAGCAACGCCAGGCGGAAACGGGGAAATACCACAATGGCCGCATCGTAGTTCGAATGTCGCAATTCCGCAAGGACGGTACCAAACGGTTTCTCTCTTCCATTGTTATCATAAAGAATCACGTTGTCCAGACCTGCCTGGCCTTCGACGATATCCCTTGTGTAGGAACGCGCGAGGAACGATATCGTTGACGACGGAAACGATTCCCGCAGAACTTTGA
>DATDNS010000374.1:0-4849 GCA_036518155.1 Bacteroidota bacterium | reverse complement strand
ATGGCGGTCGTTGGTTCGCCTGTTAAGGGATCGAGTGCTCCTGCGGCCGCAATTTTGGCTTTGAGGAGGCCCAGAAGCCCTGCAACCTCTGTCTGAGCTCCTTCAATCTTGCCGTTGTGATCGTAGTCGTATGCTGCGACGATGTCTGTAAATTTCGTGATGCCCTGTCCGTGGCACGTTTTGCAGGCATCGACCTTGTCGTTGCCCAGCGAATCGACCATTGACCATTCGTGGTTGCCGCCCGGCATATGGCACGTGACACACGCATCCTGGACTCCGGTATGGGTATTCAATCCGGTGATCGTCGTATCGCCGAATTGGTAGGCATTCCGGCCAAAATACATGTCCGCCTGCGGGTTGCCGTGCGGTCCGTAGTGGTCGACGAATCCGTAATAGGGTGCTGAAGTAGGCTTCACCCTTGCTGCTACGTTATAGCGCGATCGGTGACAATTCATGCAGAGTTGGCCCATACCGCCGACTTGGGAACTTGGCGGAATCTGGTAACCATTGTTGAGCGAATCGACATCCACGGTGCGCAACTGGTGCTGATTTGTCGGGCTGTGGGGGTCGTGACAGGCTGCGCACGTCAAAGCCATTCCGATGTCGCTTGTTGATGACGGACGTCCATTCACAGTCGAAGTGTCGTAGATGGAAACGCCGTTGACTTTCGTCACGCGGCCTGCGTCGATCCATTTTGCAAAGGCACTTCCACTATGGCACGGGAAGCAGCTCATTCTGTTCGCGTCGAGTTTTCCGATTTCCCATGTTGCGTGAGCCGATGTTGCCCACTCGGTGCCTTTGGTGTGATGCGGGGGAGCATCGTGGCACGTTTGGCAGACGCCTGCATCGTACGTCTTGCCGATCTTGGTCTTGTCTCCGACGTGTGCCGAACCGGGTCCGTGGCAGCTTTCACATCCGACAGTCGCAAGGCCTGTCAAAGCAGCATAGGCAGGCGACGTCATCAATTGTTTGTATGCTGTCGAATCCTGGTAGGGAATCAAATACATCACTCCGGCTTTCGTGTAAGGCTTGTACCACGTTGTATCCCAGCCTGTCTGCTTGGCGAGGTATCCGAAGTTTCCGTTATTGAGCTTCGGATCGCCGGACGTGGTATGGCACTTCGTGCAAATCGGCGAGTATGTTCCCTGGCCGGCTGTGTTGACTTCCAGCTGGCCGGTAATTCCCTCCGAAAAAATCTTTCCGTGTCCCGTCTGATAATACCCGGCGAGCTTGCCTGCGTGACACGCTCCTCCAAGGCCGCACTGCGGAAACCCCGTACCGATTCCGACATACGTGCTCGCATAGATTGTGTCTTTGTCCGTCGCACCGCCGTTCACGGACACCTGAACCACATACTGCCCAAGAACATCGGGTTTGAATTTCACTGACTGCGTTGTGGTGCTCGACAACGTTGCCGTGGAGGCACCCGGACCGCTCAGTGTCCACGTAAATGAGGTTACCGTGTTGGCTCCGGATCCGGAGGTATCGGCAATGAGATATACGGTAGAACCGACGCCGACGACACGCAAACCGGTATACACCTGCCACGATGTGCCCGCGGTGTCTCTCGTATGGTCAGAGCGTGCATCTCTTCGAAGATCCACGACCTGCGAATACGCGGGTATAATCATCAGGCTTACCAGAAGCAAGCAGACAAACACCGTCGCTAAGCGCTTCATAATGTAATCCTTTCAAAAAAAGTAAGTTCGAATGATCTTGGTTTATTATGTCCGATGAAGCCGTCGATAGAGCGCTACTGCATCATCGAAAACGCTGGCAAATGTGCTCGTTTGTGAGGGACCCTGAAAATCGGGACACTGTTGAAACCGTAAGAAGCACCTACAACCCACTCGCGACTCTTGCTCAGTCTGGGCGGGAAATCCGCAACAATTGTGCCTGTATTTTCAACACAATTCGTTTACAATTGCAGCAATATTCAGCATTTTCCTACAAATTTTGCGTTGAAAAAATCGTCGGCGTCAAATTTGAGAATAAGAGTAAAAACTCTTCTTTAATGTGGGAAATGAACCTCACCTGATTCCTACAATCAAAATGCCGATTGGAATGCGATGCAGATTGGCTGACGAGAAGGGGTACGAGTGGTTACTTCGTCTTTGCCAGAAGGTATTCGTGGATGGATTTTGCTGCTTGCTTTCCGGCACCCATTGCTTTGATCACCGTTGCGGCGCCAATGACGATATCGCCCCCTGCCCAGACTCCTTCGCGCGATGTTTTACCCTGTTCATCCGCGATGATGTTTCCGTGCTTGTTCGATTGAAGACCCGGGGTTGTCCTGTTGATCAATGGATTCGAACCGTTTCCCGTCGCGACAATTGCCGACTCAACGTCGAGGATGAACGCGCTTCCGGCTACCGGGATGGGCTTGCGGCGTCCCGACGCGTCCGGCTCGCCGAGCTCCATTCGCTGGCATTCCATGCCGACAAGCCAGCCATCCTTGCCGATGAAGCGTGTCGGATTGGTCAGCAGGAGGAACTCGATTCCTTCCTGCTCCCCGTGGTGAATTTCTTCCTTTCGCGCAGGCATCTCGACGCGTGAACGTCGGTAGACGATGGAGACCTTTTCCGTCCACGGCAAGCGTCGCGCCGTACGGGCAGCATCCATCGCCGTGTTCCCTCCACCGATGACCGCCACGTGTTTGGCCATCGGGATCGGAGTGTCGGCCTTTTGCGGGAACTGATATCCTTTCATCAAATTGACTCGCGTCAGGAATTCGTTCGCTGAGTATACACCGTTGAGATTTTCACCCGGGACCCCCAGAAAGTAGGGGAGCCCGGCGCCTGTGCCGATAAACACGGCATCGAAACCTTCCTCGGCCATCAACTCATCCACTGTCCGTGTCATTCCAACCACAAAATCACATTTGATTTCAACGCCAAGCTTCCTGAGATAGTCAACCTCCGCTTCGACGATTTTCTTGGGAAGCCTGAATTCCGGAATGCCGTATACCAGAACGCCTCCCGGTTTGTGTAATGCTTCAAAGATCGTCACGGAATGCCCGAGCTTGGCGAGGTCGCCAGCGACCGTAAGGCCGGCCGGACCTGCTCCGATGACGGCGATTTTCCTTCCCGTGGGTGCAGGAATAGCCGGGATGGTAATCGTTCCCGATGACCGTTCCCAGTCCGCCACGAACCGTTCAAGCCGGCCGATCGCAACCGGCTCGACTTTGGCGCCGATCGTACACACAACCTCGCACTGTTCTTCCTGCGGACAGACGCGACCGCAGACTGCCGGGAGAGCGTTGGTTTCCTTCAGTTTTTGCGCCGCGAGATGGAAATTGCCCGTCGCGGTGTGGTAAATAAATTCCGGTATCTTGACATTGACGGGACAACCTTCCACGCATTTTGGATTCCTGCACTGCAGACACCGTTCGGCTTCTTCCATCGCCATCGCCGGAGTATACCCGAGCGGGACCTCAAGAAAATTCCGGGCGCGTTCGAGGGGATCCTGCTCGGGCATCGGATGGCGCGGGATTTTCATCCGATCCTTGTTGCTCAGCGTTCGTGGTGCCGGCGTGGTTACGTCCGTAGTCATCGTTGCCTTTGGTTCACGGTTCTCATGGTGGACACTCCGGTCTGGTCTTTACCAGGCCGCTGTTTCCCGTTGATCCTGCGTCTGGCAGATCTTTTCGAAGATCGCCATCGAAATCTTTTCCTGAGGGGAATACATCTTTTGCCTTGCCATCAGCAGCTCAAAGTCCACCTGGTGGGCGTCAAATTCGGGTCCATCGACGCACGCAAACTGCATTTTATCGTTCACGACAACCCGGCACGCACCGCACATCCCTGTTCCATCCATCATAATCGGGTTCAGGCTCACCAGTGTCTTCACCCCGTATGGCCGGGTGAGTTCGGCGACAGCTTTCATCATCACCACCGGACCGATTGCAAGGACGACGTCCATCGGTTCTTTGTTCTCCAGCATTGTCTTCATGACCGTCGTCACGAATCCTTTTGTACCGTAGCTGCCGTCGTCAGTGGCAATCCGAACTTCATCCGAAATTGCACGCATCTCACGCTCCATCAGCATCAACTCCTTTGTCCTCGCGCCGATAATCGATATCGTCCTGTTTCCAATCAGTTTATGGGCGCGGACAATCGGATGAATGGCGGCAATCCCGAAACCGCCCCCAAGCGCGACGAGCGTCGTTCCCGGCTCGATGTGGCTTGGAATTCCAAAGGGACCCACCACATCCATCAACTCATCGCCCGCCTTCATCGTGCTCATCATCGTCGTGGTTTTGCCAACGGCCTGGACATACAACGTGATTGTTCCCTCGTGCGCATCCCAGTCAGCCAGAGTTATGGGGATCCGCTCCCCTTCGTCACAAAGTCGTAGGATGACGAATTGTCCGGCCCTGGCTTTCCTTGCTACATCCGGCGCTGAAAGTACGTAGCGATAGACCTTCGCAGCGAGATCATTCTTTTCGATGATTGGAAACACGTTGCACCGTGGTATTGGGTGGATCCGTGAAAGACAAGCGTCCCTACCCAATTTGCGTGCCATGCGAATTAGCGCGAATTGCAGTCCTGGAAAGTGTTCTCTTTGCAGAATCGGGAAGGCCGGAGGAAGGCTTTCCATTAATGGGAATGCAATAGGTGTCGGTGCAGGAAGTCGGGGACAGAGGCTCGTCAACATGCCTCTGTCCTGAGGTGTGATAAGATTGTTGGAGCCGGGACCCTAGTAGAATTCGGAAGTGACCGCCCGGACAGTTGTCATTTGATTCCCCGTTTCTTCTTTTCCACGACAACCTGTGTATCCAGCGGTTGTGAACAGATCGGACAGACGTACCGTTGTGTCGTTTCATTGAAATCCGGTTCGCGCATCTGCC
>DATDNS010000373.1:0-5853 GCA_036518155.1 Bacteroidota bacterium | reverse complement strand
AGGAAATTAGCGATGAATCAGCAATAAAACAATCTCGCTGTGAAATTAGTTTAGTGTCAATACACGCAGGCCGTGGTGCGGTAGTAGTTTCTTGTGAGAGATTCGGGGAAGAGAAAATACGACGGGGTTATGTTCAACAGGTTGCCGGAGGCAACGTCTCCCGATGTTTTGTTACCCTCCGCTAATCAGGTGAATCACTTCAACGTTATCCCCCTCCTTGAATTCCGCCGACTCCCTGTTTTCACGCTTTACCAATTGACCGTTGATTTTGATGACGAGGCTCTTGAACGAAAAGTTCTTCATGACGAGCAATTCCGCGATCGTGAGCGCGGGTTTTGCAGTTGCGAGGACCTCTTCCTTGTTGTTGAGGACAATTTTCACGGGGTTATTCGCTTCCCAGCAACAACTCAAGCGCTGTGTTGGCCATCATGTTTGCAACGATACCAACGCGGGGGGCAAGGGGTGGATTCTCATCGGTTGCTTCCGTCAGTTGGTCGCCAATGACGTGCAGGGTGCCGGAGTGCGTTGACCGGATCAGTTCATTGTTCCCCCACCCAGCCATTCCGACACCCGAGATCACCGGCCGTTCCGGCATGGTTGTCTGCACGCATTCGATGATCATCTCTTTCATTTCCGCGGCGTCGAAGGCTTCGAGAATCACATCACAACGGGAGAACAGATCAACGATAATCTTCGGCGTCAACTCAACAATGTGTGCAGCTACCTCCACAAGGGGATTGACCTTCCTGATATTTTCTTTCAATGCGATCGCTTTGGACATCCCGATCTGATCGCAGAAGTAATATTGTCTGTTGAGGTTGCACGCTTCGACTTTGTCGTGATCGGCAATGACCAGGGAGCCGATGCCGACACGGGCAAGAGCAATCGCAGCATTCGAGCCAAGACCGCCGCAACCGGCAATGCCGACCGTTTTTTGCTTCAGAATTCTTTTTAGTTCCTCGAAACGCACGGCGAATGAAGTGATTCGAACGACAATGTCAGAAAGAGGTTTTCACAGCCAATTCCGATACCACACAAAGCACGAATGAGATAATTACTTCAGCCTGAGAGAGCCTTTCGAATACTTTTCGTGCAGCTCGACAAGCTCCGGCAAATCCATGCCGAGTTTTCTCAGACGGTCCATGGTGGGAACACCGTTCTTGTCCCAACCCCGGCGCTCGTAGACTGCATCGAGGAGCTGTTCGTAGCGTCCCTCGCGGTATTTTCTTGTCGCAGCCATTTTTTCGTCGATCGATTTGCCTGCTGGATCGAAGCCAACGGTTTCCTTCAATTGCTTGTCGTATCGGTCCTGGCGGGAGGTGTATTCCTCCTTTGTGACCGGTCCGGCCGCTCGGTAAGGCTGGGCATCCCATTTTCTCGTCCCATACCCCATCCGGAGATTGAACATCCGTTGGTATTGATACACGCGTTCCGAGTCCTCGATCAATCGCTTGCGGTCAAAAGGCCGACCCGTGACTGCTTTGTAGATCGTCACATAATTGTCGACGTGTTCGGGGACTTTGGCGGGCTCGCCGGTTTCCGCGTTGTTGTGCGGCTCGACATCGTTCCACGGCAGTTTGCAGAAACCGCATAATCCGAACCAGGTTCTGAACATCGGGAAATAGTACAGGGCTTCCGCTTTGTCTTCGAACGTCGGGATTTGGTTGTTCACCATATCCATGAATATCAGCCACGCCTCATCGTGTTGAGGACCTTTATTCGTCATGGCGTAACCACCTTGTTGGGCAAGAGATTCTTTCGACATGTATTGGGAGTATTCCAGCCCTTTGTTCTCCATGCCGATGTCCTGGAGTAATTTCGGATCGCCCCAACCATTGTCCGCAAAGAGTTTCTTCAACCGCCTCACGCCAAGCCCGGCAGTCTTTCCAAATCCTTCGCCCCGGGCGAGCTGGTGCAACAATTCCATTGCCGAGTCCGCATTTCCAAAATTGAGCTTGAGTCCGCCGGTACGATCCTGATTGAGAATTCCTCGTTCATAGCACTCCATCAAAAAGGCGACTGTCGTCCCCCAGGTGATCGTGCAGATGCCGTATGTGTCGCAGTAAAAGTTTACCTCAATAACGTAGTCAGGATTGAAGATGCCGGCATTGGATGCGATTCCTGCGGCGGTTTCATATTCCGGCCCGTCCACAATCACGTTGTCGCCTTTGTATGGTCCTGTTCGGATCAAATAGTTGTTGACCCCTTTGGCGCAACTCATATGGCAGCCAAGCCAGCAACCGTCGAACGATCCCTGCTCGAACCGCGATTTCCAGGTTTCCGAATCGATGTACCCCATGACGCTTTTGCTGCTTCCATACTGGAAATTGTTGATCGGAAGAAGGTCGTAATCATTCATAATTTCGACAAGATGGGCAGTACCCTTGGCCCGCATCTGGTTCTGTTGATCATCGAGTTCTTTGATCTCTTTGTTGAAACGCTGGCCCCTCTCGATAATTGCCTTCATATCCACGACGTTGTTGACGTCCGGATCGACCTTCGGAACGAGCGCAACGAGCGCCTTGATTCTTTTGTCCCGGAATACAGTGCCGATACCGCCTCGTCCCGCCTGTTTCAGCCTCACGCGTTTCTTCTTCTTGTCGTAAAAGCTGAAATTCAGCATGCCGATGAGGGAATGCTCGGCCGCGATTCCGGTCGAGACCACCGCCACCTTCATCTTATCCTGTTCGGTCGCAGAGTACTGTTCGGTCAATGCCTCTGCCAGCTCATGACTGTTGAGTGGTTCGTCGCCCGACTCCTCGATACGTACACAGCCACCCTTGCGACTGTCGAGGACAATGATCACGTCGCGGTCAGATTTCCCCTGGAGTTCGATCGCGTCGAATCCACAAATCTTGAGGAATGGTCCGAACCACCCGCCGACGTTGCTGTCCATGGCAGATTCCGTCTGCGGAGAGATAGTGACCACGATCGATTTGCCGGTCCCGGAGTATTGCGTAATCCCGCAGACCGGGCCTCCTGAAATTACGATTTCATTCTCGGGGTCGTCCCACTTCGTTTCCGGCGTCGTTGCATCCCACAGATACTTGAGTCCGTACCCTTTCCCTCCGATGAATTTCTCCTTCATAAACGAAGGAACGTCTTTGATCTTGATTACGTTGTCGCTCAGATTGATATAAAGCGTTTTGTCTGAATAGCCTTTTTCGGTAGGGGCAATTTCATACTTGAGCTCTTTGACAAGCGTTCGGCTTTCGATATCGGTTTCGGCTTCCATTCGTTTTCTCCTGGGTTCGTCACTCCGGTAAGACAATTTTTGCGCCAGAAATATACCTAAGGATTCGTTCTAAACCCAAACCACCAATTCTCAACTTTAAGAAGCTTATCACAGAAGTTGCTGAAAAAGAAAATGATCCTTACACTGTGTGTGTAGTTGTGGATGTCCGGAGGCAGCAGCAGTGAATCCGTAATTGAAGATATCGCTTGTCAATTCTGAGAATTGTATCTTGATCCAATAACATTAGCCGTGCTTTATCAAAATCACACACATTGCGAACGGACTTACCATCGCCGACGGAGAACGCTAAACCGCATTCTCCTTCTGACATTGTCATTGTCCGTTAGTACGATGAGAGCGCAAATGCAGGAGCATCAGCAACTCATCGTTTTTTACGCCGGCAGCCTTGCGGTGCCGTTCCAGAAAATCATCGAAAGATTCAGGGGTGAACGCCCCGGTGTGGATATCCGACAGGAGATTGCGGGAAGCCAGGAATGCGCGCGCAAAATTTCCGAACTCCACCAACCTTGCGATGTTTTCGCATCCGCCGACTACGCAGTCATCGAGAACTTGCTGATCCCCGATTATGCAGACTGGGACCTGAAATTCGCGACGAATGAAATGGCAATTGTCTACACCGAAAAATCCCGGAGGGCGAAGGAGGTCAACCGGGACAATTGGTACGACATTCTGCTCGACAAGGACGTTTCGTTCGGAAGAGCCGACCCGAATACGGACCCCTGCGGTTACCGCACGATCCTGACAATGAAACTTGCGGAACGCTACTACGGGAAACCCGGCCTCGCGGAGAAACTCAAGGCGAAGAACGCTGAATATATCAGGCCGATGGAAGTCGATATGTTATCCCTCCTCGAAGTTGGCGAGCTGGATTATATCTTCCTCTATCGTTCTGTCGCCGTGCAGCACGGCCTGAGATTCTTGTTGCTTCCTGACGAAATCAATCTGAAGAGAACGGACTTGGAAGACTATTACAAACAAGCAAGCGTCGAATTGAACGGCAAGAGACCGGGAGAGAAAATCACGCAGAAGGGATCTTCAATGGTATATGGCGTGACAATTCCGAAGAATTCCAGAAACCAGGCCCTTGCTGAATCGTTTGTCCAATTCCTGATGACAAAGGGATTGAAAATCCTCGCTGAGATGGGGCAGCCAAATGTTGTTCCCGCGGTGTGCTCGACCTACAACAAACTCCCACAGAGTCTGAGACAGTTTGCAAAAACTCCGGCAAACAAAGTCCGATGAACGCCGTATTGAAAAATAGTCGGACACTCCAACTGGTATTCACATTTTTTGGCGGTATCGTGCTGCTCTTTATCATTGCGCCGATCGTCGGAATGTACCTCGGAACATCGTTTCGTGCACTCGCCGACACCGCAGGCGTCGAAGAGGTACGCAACAGCATTTGGCTTAGTCTCTGGACGTCGATGGCCGGCACAGTGCTCTTCTCATTCTTTGCGATCCCCTTCGCGTATCTCCTGGCAAGGAAGAGATTCCCTTTCAGGAATCTTGTCAACAGCATTATCGACATCCCGATTATTATCCCTCACTCAGCAGCCGGCATTGCGATCCTTGGGGTTATCAGCAGAGACAGTCTTCTTGGGAAGACCGCCGACCTCGCCGGCATAAGGTTCGTCGGCCACCCGGCCGGAATCGTCGCTGCCATGGCATTCGTGAGCATCCCGTTTCTCATCAATGCGGCGAGGGATGGCTTTGCAGCAGTGCCGGAACGCCTCGAAAAAATCGCGCTGACACTCGGCGCGTCTCCTGTGAGAGTGTTCTTTACGATTTCGCTTCCCCTGGCGTGGCGGTCAATCCTTTCCGGTTTTATTCTCATGTGGGGTCGCGGCATGAGCGAGTTCGGCGCCGTTATCATTGTCGCATACAACCCCCAGACCGCACCCGTCCTGATCTACCAACGCTTTACGGCATACGGCCTTCAATATTCTCTTCCGGTCGCTGCGCTGTTTGTCGGGGTTTGTCTGACACTTTTTTTGCTTTTCCGCCTAGTCAAGAAACAGTCACACAATGTTGATTCTCGATAATATTTCCGCGAGCGCGGGGGCGTTCCGGTTGAAGAACATCACCTTCACCGTCGACAAAGGCGACTATTTCGTTGTCCTTGGATCGTCCGGCGTTGGGAAGAGTCTTCTGCTGGAGACAATCGCCGGTTTGCGCACACCGGAATCCGGCACGATTCGCTTGCGCGGTGTCGATATAACGACAGAAAGCATTCAAAAGAGGAATATCAGCATCGTCTACCAGGACGCCGACCTCTTCCCGCACTTGTCGGTCTATGAAAACATCGCCTATCCACTAAAGAGCAGGAAACAACGCGGAGTCGCCGAAAAAGTTTTGAATTCGGCCGAGATGGCAGGCATTGCCGACAAACTCCACCGAAAGCCGCAGACTCTATCAGGGGGCGAATATCAACGCGTCGCTCTCGCCCGCAGTATTGCGGCGGACTCCGACATCATCCTTCTCGATGAGCCGCTCGTTTCTCTCGACTCGAAGGCACGGAGCGAGTTTCTTGCGCTCCTTCGCAACGTGAATCGGAAAGGCATTACGGTCATTCACGTGACGCACGACTATGAAGAGGC
>DATDNS010000372.1:0-6865 GCA_036518155.1 Bacteroidota bacterium | reverse complement strand
GTTGATTTCCTCTTCCACCCGCGGGTGGATGATGGCGTTGACTTTCTTCTGGACCGACGTGCTCGAGAAGACCTTTGAAGCAACAAAAGCCCGGTCGAGCACTCCGTCCGCAGTATACGCTTTCTCACCCAGGAGGTTCCTCAGCTCCTGTTTTGCGACCGGGTCGTAGTTGCTGATATCCCTGGCGATTTCATCCGCGTATAAAACCGGGACTCCGAGCGACTCAAAGATCCTGCACATTTCCGTCTTGCCGCTCCCGATTCCTCCCGTGACACCGACCGTGACAATGTGCCGTCTGGAAGCCATGGCGCTTTGACCGTCTTATTTTGCCAGGGCGACAGAACGGAATTCCCTGATCACCACGACTTTGATCTGGCCGGGATATTCCATTTCCTGCTGAATCTTGTTCGCAATCTCGTGCGAAAGCTGGTCGGCAGCTGCGTCGTCGAGCTTTTCGTGGCTCACGATGACCCTGACTTCGCGGCCCGCCTGGATAGCGTACGTGTTGAGAACGCCGTTGAATCCCTTGGCAACATTTTCCAGTTTCTCGAGACGTTTGATATAGTCTTCGACCGATTCGCGCCGGGCACCCGGACGGGCGCCGCTGATCGAGTCTGCCGCCTGCACCAACGCCGCGATCGGATGTTCCATCGGGATGTCTTCGTGGTGGGATCCGACGGCATTGCACACGATCGGGCTCTCATTGAATTTCTTGCACAATTCCATCCCCAGCAATGCGTGCGGGCCTTCCACGCTCTTGTCGATCGTTTTGCCGATGTCGTGGAGCAACCCGGCGCGCTTCGCCAGCATCGTGTCGATCTTCAATTCCGCGGCCATAATCCCGCACAGGTAGGCCACCTCGATGCTGTGTTGCAGCAGGTTTTGTCCGTAACTGGAACGGTATTTCATCCGTCCGATGTGCTTGACAATCTCGGGATGGGCGCTGTGGAGTCCGATCTCAAGAAGCGTATTTTCTCCGAGATGGATGATTTCCTCCTCGAGCTCCTTCCGGACTTTGTCGACGACTTCTTCGATCCGTGCAGGATGAATCCTTCCGTCAGCGATGAGACGTTCGAGCGACATGCGTGCCACCTGGCGGCGGAACGGGTCAAACCCCGAAAGGATGACTGCCTCCGGCGTATCGTCGACGATCACGTCGACACCGGTTGCCGCTTCAAAGGCACGGATATTTCTCCCTTCACGGCCAATGATGCGGCCCTTCATTTCGTCGCTTTCGAGGTTCAGAACGCTGACGCTCGTTTCGACCGTGTGGTCGGCTGCGGATCGCTGGATCGCCTGGACGATCACTTTTTGGGCTTCTTTTCTGGCATCCTGCTTGGCACGGTCGCGGATATCCTTCAGCATCTGGGTGGCTTCATCTTTCGCCGTTTCAATCAGGTTCTCCACGAGTTGTTTCTTTGCTTCTTCGCGGGAGAATGTCGCAATGCGTTCGAGGCGGCTGTTTTCCTCTTCCATGAGCCGTGTGAGCTCTTTTTCCTTTTCTTCGACCCGTTTTGTTTTCTCCTGGAGTTCACGGTCGACGGCCTGGAGCGTGACCTCTTTCTTGTTCAGGAGGTCGAGTTTGCGTTCGACGTTTTCCTCGCGGTTGGCCAGCTGCTTTTCGGAGGCCTGAAGCTTGTTGCGCTTGGACTGCACATCCGAGTCGAATTCCTTTTTCCGTTTGTACCACTCATCCCTCGCTTCGAGGGTTTTCTCTTTTTTCAGCGTTGCCGCTTCCTTTTCGGCGTCCTCAAGAATCTTTTTTGCACGGTCCTCGGCGTTGAGAATCCTGTTCTTGCCCATCCTTGCGTTCAGGAGCCAGCCGGAGAAGAACGCAACAAAACCGATCGAAGCGCCGAGCAATATATACATGTAGATCTGCATAGGTTCTCCTCAAAACAAAACATCGCAACAGGAATAAAAAAACCGCACGCGCTTTCCGAAGATCATGTGTATTGAAGAACCTCTTCTTTACACGGTGGGTGTTTGCCTAAATATTTCACACTTCCACTCACTCGCTCCTTCCGACGAAGGTCGGACGTCATCGCGAAGCTTTCCCGCCAACGGCAGGAAGGTGGCTTGCGCTCCACATTTATGAGTCAAACTCCCATATTAATGAAATGTAAGGTTCTTTAATATGGTATGATCACGGCTAACGGTGCGGTCTGAACAATCCTTCAAACGCGCTCGTTACGTTATGCAAAGAACAATGGAACGACAGACTCCTAACGGACTTCCAGACTGCCGCTCTCCGGCCTCAGGCAATCGTCCAGGTACTCAGAGAGCTTGGTGATTTCAGCTTCCAGGTAATCGACAGCTTCAAGTTGCTGGTCCCGTTCCTTCAACATCTCCTCGGTAATATTCAGTGCGGTCAGCACCGCCACCGTGAGGGGTGGCTGCTCCGGTATTTTATCGTGAATCCGGTTGAGCATCGAATCCACGTGCGAGGCGACTTTTTTCGTAAAGTCCTCGTTCTCCCCGCGGAGCGGATAGTCCGTCCCGAAAATCTTCACTTTGATGCTCTTGCCGGTCATACCGTTTGTCGTCACTCTTATCGGAAACTTGTCCGTTGGTACGTCAGTCAGCTTGCGTTAACCGTGATGCGTTTGGTGCTCGTACGACTAGAGACGCGAATTGATTTTCGAAATCAGCTCTTTGATCTTTGTCTTCAATTCATCCTTCTCCTCTTTTGAATAGATGCTGCTTCCGTTGGATTGTAACTGCACAACTTCCATTTTCAGTTTGTGCAGATCCTGCTCGCGTTGCTCCAATCGCGCCCTGACATCGCGCTCAGACTGTTCGAGCTCCGCAACCCTCGTTTTCAACCGGGCATTCTCCGCGCGCACCTGGAGAAGCATATCGGACACCCGCCGGGCCTTCGCCCACAAGTCCTGGATCGACGCTGCCAGCCGGTTGAGGTTGTTCCTGCCGGCCAGTTCGGTATCCTCTTGTACGTCCGGTAACGGGGGAGTCCCAGTTGGGTTCATTCGGATACACTCATGTTATCCGCGTAGAACTGCGCCACACTTCGTTCGGGCTGCTTCAACGACCCTGCCGATGACCTGGTCAATTTCGCGATCGTTCAGCGTGTGGTCTGGCGATTGAAATTCTAACGCGTATGCTAAACTTTTCTTGCCGGCACCGAGTTTCTCGTCGCTGTATTCATCGAAGAGAATTACCGACGCCAACAACGGCTTCCCTGATTCGCGAATCGCTTGTTCCAGGCTCAGCTGAGTCACCGCAACGTCGACGACGAATGCGAGATCCCGTGTCACTGAAGGGAACTTCGGAAGCTGAACATACTTACGCTCCCCTTCCATCCCTTTTGAAATCCCCTCAAGCGTCAGCTCGCAGACGAAAACGTGTTCGTCAATATCAAACTTCCTTGCGAGCTCCCCCTTCACTCGTCCAAGAAATCCGGCTTCTACTCCGTTGATTTCTATTGATATCGTCGAATCAGTTAAAGCACTGCGGGTATCATAATAAATAAACCGGTATTTGTCAAGGCAAACCTTGGACAGGAGTGCTTCAACCTCTCCTTTCAGGTCAAGGATGTCCGTTTCGCGGGGAGTGACTCCTGTCCCCGCAGTGACCGGCTTGCCGCTCATGACAATCAGGAGCCGGTCTTCTTCGTGAAATTGCTCCAATGGATCCGCACTTCCTGCTTCACCGACGGAATAAACCTTGCCCAGCTCGAAGAGACGCAGGTGTTTGTTCCCGTGATTCCTGTTGTGGCGCACGATTTGCAGCGCGCCGGGAATAAGACTTGCCCGCATCGTTGACATGTCGATGCTGACAGGGTTAAGCATCTTCACCGTCGGCAATCCTGCGAGTGCCGCCGTCGCTTCATCCTGGAGACTGTTCGCAACCATCTCGTTGAATCCGGCGTTTGAACAATAATTGCGGATGTCCGTCTCCGCGCGATCCGAGAACACTGCTCGGGAGAAATCGATCGAGGACAACGTTTTCGTTTCGATATCGTTGTAGCCGTGCACGCGCGCAACTTCCTCGATCAGGTCGATCTCCTGACTGCAATCGACCCTGAATGTGGGAATCCTGACGGTGAGACTATCGCGCCCGACGGCGGCAGACCTGAATTCCAGCCTGGAGAGCAATCCCTTGATTTCATTTTGTGAAAGCGACGTGCCGAGGATCTGGTTTGTGCGGGAAACCCGCAGCCGGACACTCGCCGGTTTGCGCCTGCGCGGATAGGCATCGAGAACGCCTTTGAGAACTTCCGCACCCGTGAGTTCCTGAATCATCCCTGCGGCCCGGTCCACCGCGTACGCGGTGATCCCGATATCGGCGCCGCGTTCAAATCGATAGGAGGCTTCCGTGGAAAGGCCGAGAAGTTTCGATGTCTTCCGGATACTCCGCGGGTCGAAATATGCGCTCTCAATCAGTACGTTCGTGGTCGCATCCGAGATTTCAGAATTGCCCCCTCCCATCACCCCGGCGACTGCGACCGGACGTTCGGCATCGCAAATCATCAACGTCTCTCCGTTCAGTGTGCGTGCTTTGCCGTCGAGTGTCGTAAACCTTGTTCCTTCCTGAGCACGCTTTACGACAATCGTGTGGCCGGAGAGTTTGTCGTAGTCAAAAGCGTGGAGAGGGTGACCCGTTTCCATCAGCACGTAATTCGTCACGTCGACAACATTGTTGATGGGACGGACGCCGACGGACGTCAGCAAATCCTGCAGCCATTTCGGCGAGGGCTGGATCTTCACATTGCGCAGGATACGGGCGGAATACCTGGGGCAGCCGTGCTTGTCTTCAAGAACAATTGTGGCGTGTTTCGATGAAGCGACTTTTGATTCCTTCAGCTTTACGCCCGGCATCCGGACTTTCCTCCCGGAAAGCAATCCGACTTCCCTCGCAACGCCGATGTGGCTCAGACAGTCCGCGCGGTTTGGGGTGATACCGATTTCGTAGATGATATCCGTCTGCCCGAGATATGCGGACAACGGTGTTCCAGGTTTTGCATCGGGATCAAGGACGGTGATGCCGGAGGCATCCTCGCCAAGGCCAAGCTCGAACGCGGAGCAGATCATGCCGTTGGATTGTATGCCGCGTATTGTTGCCCGTCCGAGTACGAAAGGGTTTCCTTCAGGGTCGTGCTGGTCGTGCGGAATCGTTGCACCGACGAGTGCGACAGCCACTTTCTGACCGGCTGCAACATTGGGCGCGCCGCAGACAATCTCCTGGATTTCCTTGCCGGTGTTTACCTTGCAGAGGGTGAGCCGGTCTGCATTGGGATGTTTCGCACGCTCGACCACCTCTCCCACAACGAAACGGTCGTACTTCTTCGCGAGATCCTCAAAACTTTCGACTTCAAGTCCGAGCATCGTCAGCCCATCAACCATCTGCTGCGGGGTGAGCTTGAAGTCGACGTATTTCCTAAGCCAGCTGTGTGAGATTTTCATCGTGTCGTCTGTATCCCCAATGCCCGGTTTGCATCATCGGCGGGCATCGTTTTCGTCAAAACTGTTTCAAGAACCGAACGTCGTTCTCGTAGAGCAAACGGATATCGTCGATCGCCAGACGCAGGATCGTCGGACGTTCGACGCCGAACCCGAATGCAAAGCCGGTGTATTTCTCCGGATCGTAGCCGACATTTTTCAGGACGTTGGGATGGACCATGCCGGATCCGACAATCTCGAGCCAGCCAGAGTGCTTGCAGACACGGCATCCCTTCCCTGAACAGATATAGCAGGTGATATCCATTTCGGCGCTCGGCTCCGTGAACGGGAAGAAGCTGGGACGGAACCGGTATTTGAGACTGCTTCCGTAGAACTGCTTCGCGAACGAGACAAGCGTCCCTTTGAGCTGGCTGAAGGTCACTCCTTTGTCGACGTAAAGACCCTCAATCTGATGGAACATGACGAGACTGCGTGCGCTGACGGCTTCGTTCCGGTACACGCGGCCCGGCATAATGACTCTAACCGGGGGCTTTTGCTTCTCCATGACGCGAATCTGGACGGGGGACGTATGCGTTCGCAGGAGCACATCCTTCGAAACGAAAAACGTATCCTGCATATCCCGTGCGGGATGGTCGGGAGGAAAATTGAGCGCGCCAAAGTTGTAGTAGTCGCTCTCGATTTCGGGCCCGTAGGCAACGGAGAATCCCATGCTGACGAAGATCCGCTTCATTTCCTCCATCGTTTGCATAACGGGATGTTTTGTCCCGACGGGTCGGGGACGTCCGGGGAGCGTAAGGTCAAGCGAAGCCGCTTTTGGTTTGGCGGTGTGTTCGAGGTCGGCCTTTTTCGCGTCAAACTGCGCCTGGGCGAAGCCACGGAGCTCGTTGAGAGACTTGCCGAGGATGGGTTTTTCAGCCGCAGAGACGCTTTTGAGTCCTTCGAACAGGGCCGGAATTTTTCCGCTTCGCGCGAGATACGAAATCCTGACCTGTTCCAGCTTCTCGAGCGAATCAGCCTGACTCAACTCCGAGAGGAATTGCTGTCTGGTTTGTTCAATCGTTTCAAGCATACTGGCTTTCTCCTGTTCTCCGCCGTCGACCTGCGGGGGGCGGAGTCAGGGTCATTGAGTTGCCGTTGCAACACCGCGAAAAAACGAAAAATCTTCCCACCAACTTTCTTCCCCAGCGTCTTCAACCGACTGACGCGAGGAGGTTGATGGGAAGATTGCTCTTACGCAGTCGCAAACTTTACGACTTCTGCGAACGCTTCCGGATGATTGGCGGCGAGGTCTGCGAGAACCTTGCGATTGATGCCGACCTGCTTCTTGTCGAGTCCCGCGATCAGCCTGGAATACGACGTATGATGGAGTCGTGCACCGGCATTGATCCTGGCGATCCACAATGCGCGAAACTCGCGCTTCTTGGTTTTGCGGTGCCGATAGGCGT
>DATDNS010000371.1:0-4461 GCA_036518155.1 Bacteroidota bacterium | reverse complement strand
TCGGCGTCGTGATGTTGCTTGTCTTCCACCGGAAATTTACCGCAGCGGGGGAACAAGATATCGTCCTTGCCGCGAACGGAATCCCGACGCACGATTCACAGCCAGTCGCCGACCCTCCGACCGACCTCGAAAAAGAACCTTCCGCAGACCCTCGCCCCTGAGTATGGACGAGTCAGCCAATGACGGTGCAAACGAAGTCCTGCGCATCGTTGTTCCCCCGGGTCAAAAGAAGATCCGCATCGATATCTACCTTACCGGCCACGTCGAAAACGCAACGCGGAACAAAGTCCAGCAGGCAATCAAACGGGGTTCCGTCCTTGTAAACGGAAAGAAAATACGGTCGAGCTACTCAGTCGCACCATCCGACGAAATCGAAGTGACTCTTCCGCGCCCCCCGAGACCCGAGGTAACGGCAGAAGCCATCCCTCTGCGAATTGTGTACGAGGATGATCAACTCCTTGTCGTAGACAAACCCGCCGGGATGGTTACGCATCCCGCGTTTCGCAACTACACGGGCACACTGGTCAATGCCTTGCTGTACCACTGTAATCAACTCTCAGCGCTCAATACTCCGCTTCGACCCGGCATCGTCCACAGGCTGGACAAAGACACGAGCGGACTCCTGGTGGTGGCCAAAACCGACGTTGCGCACAGCTTCCTCGCCAAGCAATTCGCGAAACACACGATCGAGCGTGAATATTGGGCACTCGTCTGGGGAACGTTCGGCCACGAGAACGGAATTATTGAAGCGAGCCTGGGACGAAGCAAGAAAGACAGAAGGAAGGTTGCCGTTACTTCGGAAGGGAAATCCGCGTCAACCGAGTATACCGTCATCGAGCGATTTGATTTTCTGACTCTGTTGAGACTGAGACTACGGACAGGAAGGACTCATCAGATTCGTGTTCATCTCGGCCACATCGGACACCCTGTATTTGGCGATCCGACATATGGCGGGAGATCGACCGCGTGGGGTGGACTCTCCAAAAAGAAAATGCAGCAGGCTGCCAATCTGTTGAGCCTGATAGCGCGCCAGGCTCTTCACGCAAGAACGATCGGATTTATCCATCCGTCGAAGAAGGTGCAGGTGACCTTCGAATCAGAATTGCCGGAAGATTTCGAAGCTGTACTGAAATTCCTGCGGGCGTGATCAAAGATTGTTGGCCCTGGGGGGAAGAGCACAGCCCGCACGTCAAAATCGATCTCTTCCTCTCCCGCCGGAACGGCCTTTATCCCTGCCGTCTTCGCGTCGAATCCCCGGGTTCTTGTTGATTCGTGGGGCAGGAAAAGCCTGCTGGTATCTTGACTGGCGTTCCGGCCGTACGGCAGGTCGGTCATTTCTTCGCTCGGTGCCCGGCGGCAGCTGTATTTCGCGCCCCGGTGTTTCAATGTTCTGTTCAACGCGGCCTCTGTTCTCCTCTCCTCTGCGGGCATCCGGTCGTATCACGCTCCGGTATTGATCGACGCGGTCGATATCCAGGGAAGGTCTCGTTTCGGCTCTCCGTGCCTGGATGCGCACATTTCCGGATCCCCCTTCCGTTCGTCGAGGTCTGTAGATTTCCACACGCTCTGAGCCGCCGTCTCTCGTGATTCTCTCGATGCCACGGTCGCGGGTCTCTGTCACTTGTGCTGTCTCCAGGCGATTGGGAATGTGTCCCTCGATCATCGTCCTGCTGACTCCGCGATTGATGATTCGATTCTGATCGACTTCGTAGCGACCTGCAGAACGCGTCGTTGAAATCAAACGTCGCGTGTATGATTCATTCACATAATCACGATACGGATGGTTCACGCCGAAATGATTGTAAGCAATGAATGACCAGTAAACGGGGGGCGCGACCCAGCGTTCCGTAAAACGGATTCCGACGGTGACGTGGAACCTCGCATACGGAGGGAGCGGAGCCCAGCCAACGTAATCGTCGTTGTAACGCCATTCGACCCAAGCAGGTCCCCAAATCGTATCGGGAATCCAAATCCATCCATAGAAGTCGTCAAGATACCAGCGACCATAATGATACGTTGCCCAACCGAACGGTTCCGCGGTAACCCAGTACCAGCCGTAGTCGCTCCATACCCACCTGCCGCGCATGTACGGCCTCCATCCGGGATCGACAGCGAGCGGGTGCCAGGCGTACATGCCCGGTTCGAACTGGATCCATTCGCCATACGGAGTAAGGTCTGCATAAAAGAGGTTCACCGCTTCGGGTGCGTCTTCCTGGGGTATGGATGGTGCTGATAAGGCGTCGCGGCTACTGAGGAGGACGCCTGCAGCGAGCATTGTCACTATCATCGAGAGTTTCATGGTCTCACCTCCGGCTCTGTTTGCTTCTTTCCTGGTTCGCAAGGGACGTGCCAACGTATGTGCGATTTCTTCCGAATTTTGGAGGGATCGATAGAGAATAATGTACTAAACAGTCGCCAAACCGTTCGGTCAATTGTACACGATTCTCAGGATCCTTGCAGAGTCCGTTGCAGCTGCAATACGCAATGCTGGTTGCTTCATTTATCAAATTTGATCATTTTGCCCAGAGGCGTGAAAGAGATAAGAATCCGTGACCTGTTCAAGAACACTCACACCGTGAATCAAAAGGCGCTATCCATGATGAAGAAAATTCTCGTATGCATGACCTTCACAGTCACTGTCGCAGTTGGTCAATGGCAGTCCGTCGGTAACGTGCGTTCGTTCAGCGTGACCGGCAACAGAATTGAATTCCTGACCGGAAAAGATATCGTGCAGATCACAGTGCTTGCGGAGGACCTGATCAAAGTCCGTGCAACCGGTGCCGGAACGTCTGAGAACGACCACTCGGTGGCAGTAGTAAAAACGAATTGGCCGGTACCGACGTTCAGGGTCGATTCCGTTGGGCCGGATATTTCCATCAGAACATCGCACGTCAACCTGCTTGTAAAGAAGAATCCATTCCGATTGACCTTTGAGGATAGCGCGGGAAATATTTTGAACCAGGATGACAAAGACGGCATGGCGTGGAACGGCAACGAAGTACGGGTATGGAAGAAGAAACCGGAAGGAGAATTCTACTACGGATTGGGGGAAAAGGCCGGTTCGTTCAACCGCTCTTCGAAAACTTACACGATGTGGAATTCCGACATCCCCGCCTATAAAGCCGACACGGACCCGTTGTATCAATCCGTCCCGTTCTTCTATGGCATCAAAAATGGCAGGGCGTATGGGATCTTTTTCGACAACACGTATTGGGCTTCTTTCGATTTCGGCAAAGAGTCCGGACAACGTTACTCCTTCGGAGCGCAGGGGGGCGAAATCAATTATTACTTTTTTGCTGGTCCGACGCCGGCAAAAATCCTTTCACGGTATACGGAACTTGTGGGGAGGATGCCGTTGCCGCCGCGATGGTCGCTCGGGTATCAGCAGTGCCGCTGGAGTTACTATCCGGAAAGCCGCGTCCGTGCGCTTGCTTCGACTTTCCGCAGGAAGAAAATCCCGTGCGATGTGATCTATCTTGATATCGATTACATGGAAGGATACCGGATCTTCACCTGGAGCAGCAAGAACTTCCCGGATCCAAAGAAAATGATCTCCGACCTCGCAAAGGATGGATTCAAAATCGTGGTCATCGTCGACCCTGGGATCAAGGTCGATTCGCTTTACCCGGCTTATCAGTCCGGGTTGTCTCACGATCTGTTTCTCAAGTATCCGGATGGCAAGCCGTTTATCGGAACGGTATGGCCCGGCGAGTGTGTGTTCCCCGATTTCTCGAACCCGGCGGCGCGCATCTGGTGGGGCAACAACTTCAAGGTGTTGGCGGACGCCGGCGTCAGAGGGTTTTGGAATGACATGAATGAACCCTCAGTCTTCAACGGTCCTGACAAAACAGTGGCACTCGATGTTGTCCATTACGACAATGGCCTGTACACGTCTCACGCGAAAAATCATAACACCTATGGGATGCTGATGACGCAAGGAACGTACGAAGGTCTGCGCGCAATCCGTCCCAATGAACGGCCGTTTGTTTTGACACGCGCATCCTACGCAGGTGGACAGCGTTACTCTGCGGCGTGGACCGGGGACAACGAATCGCGCTGGGACAATCTCGAAATGGCACTGTCGATGTCGTTGGGCATGAGCATTTCCGGACAGCCGTTTGTTGGGTCTGATATCGGTGGTTTTATCGGGAGTCCCTCGGGTGAATTGTTTGCACGCTGGCTCGAACTCGGAGTCTTTACGCCGCTGATGCGCGGTCACTCGGTGATCAACAGCCGCAACATGGAGCCCTGGGCATTCGGGCCGAAATTTGAAGCAATAAACCGGAAGACGATCGACCTGCGCTATACGTTCCTACCGTACATCTATACCGCCATGGCGCAGGCTTCCGAGACAGGAATTCCGGCGATGCGTCCAATGGTGTTCGAATATCCGGACGATGCTTCCTTTATTTGGAATGCTGATGAGTTCATGATTGGCGATGACATCCTCGTTGCGCCGGT
>DATDNS010000370.1:0-3067 GCA_036518155.1 Bacteroidota bacterium | reverse complement strand
GATTCTCGATTGAGCTTCCGCGCTGCTCTTGAACGGTTTCCCTCCAATCTCCAGCAGAAGATCGCCGTTCAGGATTCCCGCCTTCGCCGTTACCCCGTTCGGGACGACGTCCCGAATCAGGAGCTTTGTTCCCAGCGAGTCAACGGGTATCCAAGCACACTGGTCGTTCCCGAGCACCTTGAAAATCATGCGGTCGGAAAAATTCACGCTCGTTATGGCCAGCACAATCAATGCGAATATCGCATAGAGCCATCGGATTGACCGGGCCGAGAGTCGTTCCATTGGATTTTTCATCGTGTATACTTCCTTTGATAATTCGTGGCCGCCAGCGCTTCGGGTTTCTTCCCGCCTACAATGCGAAGCCGATGCTGAAATACGTTACGAACGGTCCATAACTCACTGGCTTGTGAAGGATGTCTGTTCTCGTGAAGAAACTTTTCCCGACAGAGAATTCGGCCGGACCGATCGGCGTATCCAATCCGATCGTCGCGCCGATCCCGTGACGAAGATCGACCAGCCTGATCGCCTGCGGTGTGGACCAGATGGAACCCAGGTCATACCGTGCTTTGAGATACGTGTCGAAAAAGATCTTAAAGGGAAGTCTCCACTGGTATTCGAAGCTCGTGACAAAAATCTGACCACCCCGCGAATCATTCTCGGCGAGTCCAAAGAAATTGTTCTGGCCTCCCAGAGAGAATTGCTCCGTGAACGGTATGGTCGCATCGGCGAATCCAACAAGAATCTTTGGATGAAACGTTTGCGTGCCGAATGCCGTCTGGTAGAACTCGTACGAAAAAAAGAACTTGGTAAACCCGACGGCTTCGATGACTTTGACGAGAGCGGATTCATAGGATAAATTCATCAGGACTCCATCCGTCGGGAACGGGTATTTGTCCTTGGTGTCCAGCATGGTCGCCACTTTGATCGAAGAAATGCCGAACTGTTGTGTGCCGGAGAGCGGAGTGCCGGATGTATTCCACAAACGTTGGTTCTCGACACGCCCCTCAATCGTCATCGTCCCCAACCGCTCCAGTTGAGTGCCAAAGTCAGCAGATACGCCGGTACGTTCCTCGCGATATTCGCCCGTGCGGTACCGACTCCAGTGCACATCATCGTGCGCCGGCGCATAGTCGTAGGTGAAGTAGTCGTATAATTTGTAGTAGCTTTTCAAATCGAACGTCAGATACGAATTGAAAATTCTTGTCGCCTTGAATTCACCGTAGTAGTTGCGGTTGAGCAGACCTCCGTAGTACCCCGCCCCAAGCTCGGAACCGATTCCCAGAAAATTATCATCCCTGATGTCGACCGACGGCTGAATGTTGCGTTCATTGTCAATACGGAGCCCGAGGCGGAGAAGTTCCGTGCTTCGCTCCTTCACCTTGATATCGACGACGTTGTTTTCGCCTTCTTTGTGCGTAGCGACGGAAACCTGCTCGAAAAGGTTCGTTCCATTAAGATTCCGGATGCCCTGTGCCACCTTCGAAATCTGAAATATATCCCGCCTCCCGAACGGCAACTCCCGCCAAATCACGTAATCGCGGGTCTTTTGCGTACCCCGAATATCCATCCTGTAGATCTCTCCCTCATCGATGTCAAGTTCGGCGACTCCCGTGACAGGAGAGAAGCGAACACTCCGATAGCGGGCAAGAGAGAACCCGCGGTCGCGATAGAGTCGAAGGACATCCTGCAAAGCGCGGCGGGATTCCGGCGCATTGATATGTTTATGGAGCAACGGCTGGAACAGCGCGAGGATCGACTCCGTGGGCATCAGGACGTTTCCGCGTACCGCGAGAGAATCGAGTACGGGATATTTTATTGCAGAAACCCGGATAAGGGTCGAGTCGCTGAATTCATCGACCGTTGCGTCGACACTCTCAAAATCGCCCGAACCGTAGAGATCGTTGACGTACCTCTGAAGATCAGACCGGGAGATCTTCTTCGCAGCGGTGAACTGTCTCGGCGTCACCGTTTCCGGATTATCCGGAGACACGGAAGCAGGTTCAAATCGGGGATTCACCAACGACTGCACGGATGATGAATCCGGTACCCGGGAACCACTGATTTTCGCCTCGATCCTTCCAATGACAGAATCGGTCGTTGCTTTACCGATGGCAATGACGCTGTCCAGTCGTGAAAAATCCGATGAGAGATGCCCTCGCAAATACGGACGTATCACGACATCCGCCTTTGCAAGCTGTTCCCTGTTGGATGCCTGCATCATGATCCCCATGATTTGATCACCGACTTCCCAAAACTGCGTCAGGAGCGCTTTCGGGCGCAGCGGGCTGGTCGCATCGAACGCAATGACGATGTCGGCACCAAGTGTGCGGGCCACGTCGACAGGAATGTTCGCAATCAAACCGCCGTCAACGAGTTGCATCGAATCCTTGTTGACGGGTGTGAACAGAAGAGGAACCGTCATACTCGCCCTCATCGCTTCGGACAGATCCCCTTTGTCCAGGACAATTTGTTTCCCGCTTACAAGATCTGTCGAGACAGCGCGGAATGGAATTTCAAGATCGTCAAAACTTGGATCCGGATGGTAGAGAGTCTGCAGCGACAGAAGATTCAAGAGATTCGTCAGCCGTTGGCCTGTCGAAAATGCGGAAGGAATGATCGGCTCCAGTCCGCGAAAACGCACCGTCAGGAAGCTCCGCTCTTCCCGCGCCTTTTGATCGAGGAACAAGTCACGCCGTTCCGATTCGTCCGAATAGGAAATGACATCTTCCCATACGGTCGTATCGACAAGGCGCCTCAGTTCGGTCGGTGTATCACCGGAAGCATAAAGGCCCCCAACGATACTTCCCATGCTTGTCCCGACGACAAGGTCAACGGGAATGTGGTGTTCCTCGAGCGACTGCAGCACACCGATGGCGGCAATTCCGCGTGCCCCGCCGCCGCTCAGGACAAGCGCAACGCTCGGCCGTTTGGTCGATTTCTGGCGGACGAAATTTGGAAAATTGTCTTTGAGTTCAACGTAATCCGGAACGACGTGCCCGCTACGGAGTGGTACACGTGCTCCGTCCTGTGCGGATCCGACAGAGACGAGGAAGACAAGTTGGAAGGG